>NZ_JBEKYX010000060.1:0-25572 GCF_049510455.1 Occallatibacter sp.
ATAAACATCCGTGCCTCCTGCTACGCGCTCAACTTGCCAGCGCAAACTCCCGCGCTGACTCCAGCAGCTTCTTCACATTCTCCGGCGAGGTGGACTCGGTATAGATGCGCATCAATGGCTCCGTGCCGCTGGCGCGCAACAGAATCCAGGTCTCCGCGGCATTCGGCTTCGTTGCGGCTTCGGGATTGTCGAGATAAAACTTCACCCCATCCAGCGTCTCCTGCCGCAGAATCTTCATCCCCGCAAAACCAACATCGCCCGTCTTAAGCGCCTTCGCTCGCGCAATCGCACCATTCTTGATCTCGTCGGGAATACGCAGATCGATGCGCCCATAATGATGTTCGCCGTACTCAGCCTGCAGATCCGCCACAAGCTGCCCCAGCGTCTTGCCTTCCTCGGCCATCACATTTGCCAGCAGCAGCGCATTCAGCAGGCCGTCGCGCTCCGGCAAGTGCCTCTGAAAGCCAATGCCGCCCGACTCCTCGCCGCCCATCACAATCTCGCGCTCCAACATCAGGTCGCAGACGTACTTAAAACCAATCCCATGCTCGATCAGCTCACGCCCATACTTCGCAGCAATCCGGTCCAGCATCTTCGTCGTATTGAAAGCGCGCGTCACCGCTCCCGGCCAGCCCTTGCGTTTCAGCACCCAGCTCAGCAGCACGGAAAAAATCTTATGCGGGTCCACAAAATTCCCATGCTCATCCGTCGCGCCAATGCGGTCCGCGTCGCCGTCCGTGCATAGTCCCGCCTGGCAACCGTGCGCCACCACCGCTTCACCCAGTGCGCGAATATGCGGCTCTATAGGCTCCGGATTGATCCCCGGAAATAGCGGGTTCGCCTCGCCGCGAATCTGCACATGCTCCACACCGATCCGCGTAAATATCTCTGAGAGGATCGTTCCGCCAGCGCCATACATCGAGTCCACAGCGAACTTCATACCACTCTTTGCAATCAGTCCCAGATCGGCGAAGTTCTCAATCGCCGTCAGATAATCCGGCAAAAAATTCACTTCCGTAATCGGAGCAGGCATAGCGGCCTTCGCCACCGGCGTCCCGAGAAAGCTCTCGATCTCCGCAATGATGGAAGGCTTACCTGAGCCGCCATACCAGGCTTTGTACTTTACGCCATTCCACTGCGCCGGGTTGTGTGAAGAAGTAATCATGATGCCGCCCGCAGCCTTGCGCCCACGCACGCCAAAGCTCAGCGCCGGTGTTGGTGTAATGCGATCCGCCAACAACACCGGGATCCCCGTGGCCGCCACTACTTCTGCACACGTCCGCGCAAAGGCTTTCGATCCAAAGCGCGTGTCATAACCAATGCACAGCCCCTTCGCCGGATCTTCTTTGGCATGGACATATGCGGCAACAGCCTCCGCCGCTGTGCGGACATTCGCAAAGGTAAAGTCGTCAGCAATAATGCCACGCCAGCCGTCGGTGCCGAACTTGATTTGGGGATGAGGCATCAGGATTTATTTCTCTCCGTGTCTCTAATCTTGTAAAAGCAGCATACAGTTTGATGCAGTTTTATCCCGCAACAGAGGCGTTATCCCGGAGGCCAAGCAAGTCCGCGTCCACCCAGCAGATGTAAATGAAGATGCCCCACCGTCTGCCCGCCATCGGAACCGGTATTGGCCACCACGCGATACCCCGCATCAAGCTCCTTATCGCGCGCAATCTCCGCTGCCACAACCATCAGATGCCCCAGCATCGCCGCGTCCGCATGCCCCGTCTGCGCCAGCGAGGCAATGTGTACGCGCGGCACAATGAGAATATGCACCGGTGCCTGCGGGTGAATGTCCGCAAAGGCATAGCACTGCTCATCCTGGTACACAGCCGTGCTCGGAATGCTTCCTTCGATAATCTGGCAAAAGAGGCAGCTCATTGTGGTCAGTTTACAGCAGCGTCGCGCTCAACTCGTGTGATCCAGAATGATCTTCCACCCTGTTGGCCCCTTGCGCCACACCAGCGAGAAGATGCCGTCATCCTTCTTTGCTTCACCCTTGGCCGTGCGTTCCAGGTGAAACTTCCCCGTCACCAGCGCCAGCTCAGCTTTGCCGCATGCGCCCGGCAGCAGCCGTATGTCCAGATCGGTAAAGCTCAGCTTTCCCATCTGCTCCGGGGTAGTGTAGTTCTGCTTATATCGCTCCAGAATCGGCTTGTAGCCTTTGCGCAGAGTCATACCAATGAATGTCGTGTCCGGCGAATCCTCATAGCTTTGCATGAACGCATCCACATCCGCGCGATTCCACGCATCGGCCTGCGCTTTAATGGCCTCGCGGATGCTCGATTCAGCTTTGGCAGTCTCCGCGGCTGAAGGATTTGCGGCGGGCGTGGTTTGCGCGCTCAGAATTGTGCAGCACGACCCCAAAAGTACAACAGCAAGCAGAGCTGATTTCATAAGATGGTCCTCCATCAGGGAAAGTCGCTTTCAGCTTACAATGATTCACGGTCTCTGCATTCAATCATTCAGGATTTATATGGAGTTTTCTGAGTTCAAGCTGCGCCTTGCCACATCATCCGACATTCCCGCCTTGCATGCGCTCATTGAGGCCTCTGTGCATGGCCTGCATGCCAAGGACTACACGCCATCACAGATCGAAGGCGCGCTCGGCACCGTGCTCGGCATCGACACGCAGCTCATCACCGATCAGACCTACTTCATCGCTGAGCTTTCGAAAGAAAATCGAATTGCAGCCTGCGGCGGATGGTCAAAGCGTAAAACCCTCTTCGGCGCAGACCGCGGCCCGGGGCGCGAACCGGAGTTGCTCAACCCCGCAACTGACGCAGCCAAAGTCCGCGCCATCTTTGTTCACCCAGACTTCGCCCGTCGCGGTCTCGGCTCACTCATTCTCGCAACAGTAGAAAAAGCCGCCCGCGCTGCGGGCTTTCATCACTTCGAGATGGGCTCCACCCTCACCGGCATCCCGCTCTACACGCTCAAAGGCTACGTCGAAGTCGAACGCATCAAAGTCCCGCTATGGAATGGCGATGCGCTACCCATCGTGAAGATGGTCAAGAGCGCTTAACGATCCGCTTGCTAAGGAAATTCAAGCCGAATGTCGATCCGTTGTGGGCTGGAACTCGGAAGGTCTGCGATATACAACATCCCTTCCGGTGTATCAGACCACCAAGGCGCGTTAACCGATAGCCAATGTTTGAGCACGGTGAGGCTGTAGCGTTTCCCTTCCATTCCCGAAGTCCATGTAGCAAGCAATCGTTTCGATGCGTCCGGGCGCGGTTCTCGCCCTTGCAAAATCAAGCTTCCGAAATTAGAGGGTCGACCTTCATCTACATCAACTGTCAAAACTATTGTGTGACCGGCCTCGTCGATCTGCGGTGTGGGGATGGCCCCAAAGCGAACATAGCCATCTTCGACATAGAGATTCTTTACCCGTTCAAGCCCACGGCTTATAGCCGTCGCGCTAAATAAACCACCCTGCTCTATGTGAAACTGCTCTCGAAGCAATGCCGGGGTAAATACCGAAACATGTGCAAAATGAATTTCCGATAGCCGATATTGCGCGCCCGCAGAAACATGAAGGGTCACATCAGCGCTCCAGGCTTTATCAATATTGCCAACGCCGGTTAGTAACGGGTCCTCGACAACAGCATTGTAGTAGCCGTCGTCGCGCAGAACCTGTCGGACTTTCTCAGCGAACTCCTGTGGACGATAGCCGCGGCCTTCATACGCAGTAATGATCTGCTTCCGTCTGGCTTCCGGAAGATCAGAGGAGAGAATCATCAGTTTATGAATCACCACCGAGGTGTTCGGTGGAAGAGACATGTCCTGATGAGCCTGAAGCTGCGCCTGTGTTCGAGCTTCGGCGGCAAACGCGATAAGAAGTAGCAGAGCAATGCGGCTCAGCGCGCTCGACGGGGTTTGGCTGATTACATGCATGAATCTCCCCGGTCTATGGACGAGCGATCGCACGGAAGGTCTGAGCCTATTCCATCCCCCCAAACGGATCCTCAATCGACGGACTCTGCGGCGTCAGCAACTCCGCGCCATTCTCCGTCACCAGCAGATCATCCTCCAGCCGAACGCCAAACTCGCCTTTGATGTACACACCCGGCTCATCACTCAGGGTCATGTGCGCCTTCAGTTTCGGCGCAAGGTCCCACCCATACATATCGTTCTTCACAAAATACGGCCACTCATGCATGTCCATGCCGATGCCATGCCCCACGCGATGCGTAAAGTACGCGAACGCCGGTCCATAGCCGCCATCCACAATCACCTTGCGCGCCGCAGCATCCACATCGCCCGTCACCACGCCCGGCCGAGCCGTCTTCAACGCCGCCGTCTGTGCCGCCTTCACAAGATCAAATACCTTCTTCATCTTGTCGGTCGCCTTGCCCAGCACAAAGGTCCGCGTAATATCGGACGTATAGCCCTCCACCATGCAGCCGTCATCGAGCATCAAAATCGATCCGTCCTTCAGCGTCTGCGGCTTGGGCGAGCCATGCGGCACCGCCGTAAACTCATCGATATTCAGTGACGCCTCGCCCACAAAACCAACTTGCCGGTATCCCAGCTGCACCAGCTTCTCCACATCCGCATTCGTCATACCTGGACGCACGGACTTTGCCACGGCTCGATACACCAGCAGTGTCGCCTTGCAGGCCAGCCGCATGCACTCAATCTCATGCGCATCCTTGATCATGCGGCAGCCCGCGGTTACTGGTGTCGCAGAAACCATCGTCAAATGCGGGTTCGCAGCGCGGATCGAATCCGAAAAAACAAACTTCGTATTCTCATCAACACCCAATGTTCCCGTAGCAATCCCACGGTCGCGCAGCCCTTTGCCCACCAGCACAAAAGGGCTCTCGTCTTCCTGCCACGTCAGCACATCGGCATTTTTACCAAACGGCCCCGCTTCCAGAATCTCCCTCGCGCGGCCCTCTTCAAACGCCGGAACCACCAGAAACGGCTTCGCCTTTGCAGGAATCACCAGCGCCCACAGCCGCTCGCTGCCGTAAAGCCGCAGATCCGCAAAGTAAACAGACGAAGTTCCACCCGTCAGCACAATTGCATCGATCTTGTTTGCCGCCATCAATGATTTTGCGCGATCAATCCGTGCCAACCGCTCCGCATTGGTGAATGGGCGCGACTGGCCGGCGAGCTTTGGGAGGCTCTGTATCTCAGGCCATGATTGGGAACTCGATTGTGCTGCGCCGGATTCGGCGTGGGCAATCGCGAGCGGTGCTGCAGATGCGGCAACGGCGGCTCCGGCAGTGGTCGAGAGAAAACGGCGGCGTGAGAAAGACATAGTTCTCCTGAAAAGGGAAGACGATATAGAGTTTACAGAATAATGCCAGGGTCTTCGATGATCTCGATGTAGTCCAGAGCCGCCGGGTCGCCTTCATCCGGCACACCCTCGATGGTGATCGTATCGCCTGGCTTCAAATCCATTCCTGGCGATGTAAACCGCACCGAATTATCCCCATGCAGCCGTGGCGTGGGCAACTGAGCATCGGCCTTCCAGCTCACCAGCGGCTGGCCATTATGCAGGATGGTGAAATGCGCCACTCCGCCAGCGAGATCGAAGTACTGAGCGGCCAAGTAGTAAGTTCCTGCTGCTCCAGTCCACGTCCACTCCGCTGTGCAGCCGCTTTCTACAGCGCATGTTACCGCCTTGCCGCGCGAAGCATCCTCCCACGGCTTCACATCCACCACCGTATAGCCTGTCAGCTTCGCCTCCTCCGCCTCCAGCCGTCCCGGAAACTTCCCTGCACGGCCATGCTCATCGGGGATGCCGCTCAGCTTGAGAAAGTACTGCACAATCGCATCGCGCCATACAATCGCATGCCCAGCCTGATAGTCGAGTCGCGCCGCCATATCGTGGTTTAGCCCGTCGTCAATCTTTCCTCTCAGCGTCGCCCACTCGCGCCCCAGTTCGGCCGCTTCTTCCGCGCCCTGGTAGTGGCTGTCATAGATGTACTGAATAACCGTCTTCCCGCTGTGCAGCTTGTAGGTATAGGGCACGTGATGAAAGAAGAGCAAGAGCTCATCCGGCGTCGTCGCGGCGTTCTCATACATCTTCGCAACCTCCGGCGGATACTGCCCCGCAAATCCCGTGCCTGTCGCCATGCTGCGATCCATGCCCACGCCTTGCGCATCTGCGCGGTGCCACTGGCCCCAGCCGTTGTTCTCGCTAGCCTCGATATTCGGGCCGTAGTGCGAGCCCGTAATATCCGTCAATGTCTGCATGCCCAGCGGCCCGGTGTAATGCTCATACGCAGGCCAGCTCCGCATCAGCATCTTCGGCACAGTGCTCACCACAACCCGATCATTATTGATCGTCTGCCGAGTCCATTCTTCAGCAATCAGGGCCGGCTTCAGATTCGGATTCCACGCCAGCCGCCCAAAGGCATACAGGTTTGCCATCGCCAGCGGCGACCCAAGCCACTGCTGCCCAATACCGGAAACGCCCACCATGCCACCAATAGGCCGATGGAAACTCTCGCCCGCAAGAATCTCCTTCACCGGCGTCGAGCGAGCCTGACCCGACGAATCCTGGGCCCGCATGTCAAAGTCGAGAACCTGCTTCCACATCGGCGCTAAATACACCATGTGCCGCTGCTGCCCCGTGTACTCCTGCGTGATCTGCACCTCCATCGTCTGGCTTGTCTGCGTCAACCCTGCAAACAGCGGCGAAACCGGCTCTCGTGTTTGAAAGTCAATTGGCCCTTCCTTGGTCTGTACGATTACGTTCGCAGCAAACTTCCCATCCAGCGGATGAAAGATGTCATACGCAGCCCGCGCACGATCCGCCTTCGGGTCCTTCCAGTCCAGGTGATGGTTATAAACAAACGCGCGATACATCACCACGCCGCCATGCGGAGCCAATGCATTCGCCAGCAGATTCGCCGCATCGGCTGGTGTGCGTCCATAGCTCGCCGGTCCCGGCTGCCCTTCGCTATCCGCCTTCACGGTAAATCCCGCAAAGTCCGGAATCAGCTTGTAAATCTCATCTATCTTCGCCTTCCACCACGCAATCACCGCCGAGTCCAGCGGATCGTAGGTCGTCAGGCCGCCGATCTTCTGCGGGCTGGCAATATCCACGCTCAGCGCCACCCGCACGCCCCACGGCCGCATCGTATCGGCAATGCGCTTTATTCCACCAAGCATCTCCGGCTGCAGAAACGGGGCAGCATTGTTCACATTGTTGACATTGCATCCATTGATCCCGACGGAAGCCAGCAACTGCGCGTACTCGCTGACCTGGCCCAGGTCCTCGCGCACATGGCCCGCATCGAAAAAGATGCTCCGCCCTGCATAACCGCGCTCAATCGAACCGTCCGCGTTGTTCCACTCATCCACCCAGCGAATTGCCATCACCGGCGTCTCATGAATGCCGCCGGCAGGAATATCGTTCCCTGTCGCGAACGTTCGCAGCAGCGCAAACGCGCCGTAAAGCAGCCCCTGCTCAGTGGGAGAAGTAATAAAGATCGCGTCGGAGCCTGGCTGCGTACCGCGATAGACGGAGAAGCCCTGGTTCGCAGGCGCCCACGCAGCAGACGCACTCCACTCAGGGCTCCGCTTCAGATCATTGTGAATCGCAATTTTGCCTTGCGGCGCATTGGGGCTGCGATCCGGAAACGCCTTCCGCATCTCGACATCCGTTCCCACCACAATGCCATGAATCTGCGGCCCCTGCTCAACAGGCGCGCTCAGCTTCAGCCCATGAGCCAGCACCTCAGCCGCTTTGCTCTCCACGTCTCCATTGCCCAGCGGAATAATGTGGCCAGGGATGTGTACGCCCTGCGGCAATGGGTTGGGTTTCAGCCAAGCCCTCGCCGCGTTCTCATCAGCCATCTGAGCGCCCGCAGCTGATGACGCTGCCAGGGCCAGAAAAACTCCCCAATAAATCGCTTTTCTCATCGCAGAAGAATTCTAGTCCAGCGCTCCCGGCTGCACCGAATCGGAATACTCAATCAAAATAAAAAGGCCGCGCACGGCGCGCGGCCTTTCTTCCATCCGTTCGATATTAGTTGGAAGCTGGATTCACCGTCAGCACAAACTGCGTTGGGTGCGTTATCGCTGTGACGCCGTTGCTCGACTGAGCCGTCACAAGCATCTGGAAGGTCCCCGCCGGCGTAGGCAGGTTAACGTTCGGCCCGTGATTGTAGAAGTCGTACAGCGGCGAGCAAGCCGACATGCCCAGCGAAGTTCCCATGCCCACCAGCGCAATCAGCATCAGCCGTGCCCAGCCGCGCTTGCGCGCTCCAAAGGCCAACCCCATCAACCCCGCCGCGCCGGGTAGCAGAATCGCCAGCGCCATGCCATTGCTGCGCTTTGCTGAAGCTCCACGCGTTCCGGTAGTCTGCGTGGCAATCACCATATCGCTCGTCACCGCCGCCGTCGTATTCGGCAGAATCTGCACATTCTGCGGCGTAAACGTACATGAGGATTGGTCCGGAAAACCTGAGCAGGAAAGCGTCACAAACATCGGCCCGGTCAGTGCGCTCGCATCTACCGGCGTCAGCGACACAACCACGTTTCCGTTCTGTCCCGCCGTGAGTGTCATTGCAGCCGGGTTCACCGCCACCTGGAAATCCGGCGTTCCGGTAGCGTCTGCCGTCACCTGCGCGGTCGCAGAGCTCGATCCAGCATGAGCCACATCGCCTGAATAGACGGCGCGCAGCGTATGCGTGCCCGCGGCCATATCCAGCGTAATCTCAGCCTGCCCCGAGGCATTCAACACCGCGGCGGCAAGCGGCTTGCCGCCGTCCTCCAGCGTCACCGTGCCCGCGGCTGCCTTACCGTCCTCTCCCGTCACGGAGACAGAAAAGACCCCCTGCGTGAGATTGCTCCCATTGCGGCTCGCGATACGAGTGTGGGCCTCAAGACTCGTCTGTGTGATGGGGGAATCCGTCGCGGTCACCACCTCAGCGGACAAAGATCGTCCGCCGGGAACCCCGGCCAGCGCCACGGTCCCCGTAACGCTCAATGCCCCCGCCAACATAAGCCGCAGACCGCGGCCAATCATACCTCTCACGTGTGCCTGCTCCAGCATTCTCAAAAAAATCTCACTTATTTCTGCTTACCAGCCGAATGAAACCATTGTATCGGACTGCCTGCGGTGCGGCGAACCCTATCTCCGGCAATTACAGCTTACGGATAAGCATTGGACGTATCAGCACGCAATCCGGAAGTATCTTGATGCCTTATCCCTTGTCCCTTATCCCCGCATTTCCGGTACACTAGCAACTGGCAGGAGGACCGGGCGGTCGCTGCCGGAGACCGAGCGCAAGCGAGGTAGCCGGGGGAGGAAAGTCCGAACTCCGCAGGGCAGTGTGCCGGATAACGTCCGGGACGCGGGCGTCAAGGCCCGTGGACGGCCAGTGCCACAGAGAAGATACCGCCTGAGTGGCCTCGCGGCCAGTCCGGTAAGGGTGAAAAGGTGCGGTAAGAGCGCACCGCTGTCACGGTAACGGGGCAGGCAGGGTAAACCCCACACGGAGCAAGACCAAATAGGGAGGAAAGCGCGCTAAAAGAGCCACGGCGCGCTCCGCATCGGCCCGATGCGGCAAGGCGGTTCGAGCCATTGCCGAAACCTCCGGGTAGGTCGCTGATGAGCGTAAGCGGTAACGCTTCGCCTAGAGGAATGACCGCATAAACAGAATTCGGCTTACGAGTCCTCTTGCTGTTGATGATCGGCCCCGCTCAGGTAATCCCTGACGGGGCCGAGCCATTTTGCAGCGCTTAAACTAATTTGGCCCCGGCCATCTTTTCCAGAACCGCCACGGGAGCCGACTCCGGCGTCACCATCGCTGCCGGGTCCACCAGGAACGTCTGCTCCAGCGCATATTGTCCGGCAAGCACGGCATGCGGCACCGTTTCCGTGTACACCATCCAGCTTGAACCCGGCGCGAAGCGCACTTCCTCGCGCACGCATTCAGCCTGAAAAGCCGCATCTTCCTTCATGGTGTTGTGCAACTGCATCATGAACTCGTCATACGGAGTCCGCTTCCATTGGGGAACAGCTTTATCCAGCCCCACCGCCTGCGCAATCTGTTTTCCAGCACGCGCCAAACCACTATCCGGCTGCGGAACCGCAATTTTTCCCGGCGCAAACTGTCCGACAACTTTTGCAAATGGCTCGCCCGTCACCCAATCCCGTGTCCGCGTGGGATGAATGTTGTGAAAGAAGCGCAGAATCCGCCAGCCCTTTGTGGGCCGCGTCGGGAACGCATCTGTGTGCAGCAGATCATTTCGCTTCCGCACACTCAGATCGCGCCCATGCTCCTCAATGGGCCGGTAGCTCGCGTAATCGAGAGTCCATCTGTGCTGGTACGGCGCCAGAAATCGCGTTAAAAACTCTTCCACGCTTGCCGAATAGCGCCGCATGATCGCGTGCAGCTCGCGCACAGCCTCCGGGGGCGAAGTCTTCTCATCCACGCCGGTCAGCTCGTCGCGGTTCGGCTTGTACGCAATGTTTTTATGCAACCGGCTATCGGTCTGCTCGCCCGTGAGCAGCGTCTTCAGGTCGCCTTCCGGGATCGGCACCGGCGTCTGGGGAAAGTACACAATCTGTCCGGCCTCAAGCGCCGCGCACCACTTTTGAATCTGGGCGCGAATCGGCTCTCCGCCATTGCCGGCCGCCAGCGCTCGATCGAGCTCATCCCGGGAAATCGAATAGACAGGCATCCACTCGCCTCTACTTTATGAACTTGGCTCGAACCCAGAGCGTCAGGAAGAATGGCAGAGCCAGCGCGAGCACCACCATCGCCGCAGGAAAGCCCACATCGCGGTAGCTCATCGCAAAATCCACTCCTGGGTGTCCTGCCATCCGCCACGCCAGCAGCGAAAAGATCGCCACCATCGTCGTCACGCAAAAGGTAATGATCGCCGAAGCAAACGAGAGCAGCAGACTGCTGAAGAGGCCAAAGCCCTTCAGCGGAAATCCAAAAATCCTGCCGCCGCCGTTTTGGCCACCGCCCGGTTGCCGAAATTCTGTCTGTTGTATCGCCGTCATAGGGTCACTCATCTAGAATACAAGTTCTGTATGACATCGAGCGCTCAGATTGAATTGTGGCAGGCGGAGAAGGTGGCCTTGCAGGCCAACGTCTCGACCGCTGCGAATGGCATCCGCTACACGTCGTGGGGAGAAACGCGTCTCCCGGAATCGGATCTCGAACGCCTTGTCAGCGCCGTTCCGGCCTCCATGTCCGACGCGCTCGCACGCCGCACCTACTACTTTGTGCCGCTCGCTATCGCAGACACAGGCGAGACCCTCATCGCTCCCGGTTACACAGTCGATCTCGGCGACCGCGCCGTCTGCCATCGCAACGCCAGCTTAGGAACAACAGACGCTGTCTTTCTCTCAACGCGTCTCGTCGAAGACCGCTTTGGCCTCGCCTTCGAGTTCTTTATCAACGTTGCGCACAACTTCGTCGACGCCGCCGGCGTTCCCGCCAGCTTCGGCGATCTTGTCTGGTCGCAGGCCGAGGCCCAGGTCCGCGGAGAAACCAGTGTGGACGCCTGGGAATCCCGCCGCCGCGCGCTGAACTCTGGACTCGCCTCAAGGCTCGCCGACGGCGATCACCAGCGCGCCCATGACAGCAAGCCGATGACAGACGAGCAGGCCCGCATCCAGTATGCCGAGGCAACATTTTCAGACGCGCTTGCCATCTACATGCTTGCTCTCACAGTCGACTTCGACTACCACGACTTGCGCGAGCGCGAGTACCCGCTCCTTGCAGCGCCGGCCCTTGCGGAGCGGCTCCGCCACATCGCTAATCTCTTCCCCGCCAACCCCGGCTACGAGTTCCAGATACTCTACCGCCGCAAAGGTTAGCCAGCAAAATAAAAGCGGTTGCCGGAGTTACCGGCAGCCGCTTTACTTTTTTACTTTGCGCGTGGCAATCCGAGGCTTTAGTGCGCTACAACCACCATGGAAACCACTCCGGTGGATGACCCGGCCAGCACGAAATTGCCGTCTACGCGACGCCATTCATAACCACTCGGTGGCTGGCGCAGCTTGTACTGTTTCCAGTTGTCGATGTGGTCTCCACGGCCCCAGTCCTCCTGCTTCATGTGAGATCCCTTCTTCCACTCAGCATGGTGAACATAATGACTGTTGTCGGGGTGATCCTGGGCCATAACTGCCTGGGTTCCCATAAGAGCAATTCCCAGCAACGGAATAGCGGCAAGTTTTTGAATACGATGCATAGATTCTGATTCTCCTGTAAGTAATCTACGTACTTCCATCGCCATTAGATTCTCAGAATTGTGTCTGTGTTGCCCTGTGGAATCTCATGCGGAAATCTGCCTGCTCTTTAACTTATGCGTAAACGCATGTAGGTAAAAGCAGATAAGTTCTTTTCGGCGTCGCGCAAAAAAATCCCAGCACCTTTGCGGCGCTGGGATTTCTATTCAGCCTCAAATTACTGCTACTGCATCGCCGCCGCAATAATGATCGAGGAAATAATTCCCGTCGCCACCGCAGCCAGCACAAAGTTCCCGTCGATATACCGCCACTCGTACCCGTATGGCGGTTGAACCAGGTGATAGTGGTGCCAATCGTTGATCACCATGCCCCTACGCCAGTAATCAGGCGGCAAGCGGTATCCTCTCCGCCATTGGTCATGGCGAACGTAAGGCCCGCCTCCTCCCGGAGGTCTGGGCGGACGCCACTGATGCGGTGGAGGCGCGGGAGGCCGCGGCCCAGGACGTGACGGCCGTCCGGGAGGGCGCGATGGCCCAGGTCTCGGCGGATTAGGCGGCCTATTCGGCGGGCGGTTCGGCCCCTGAGCAGGCGGTCTGCCTGGCTGCGCCGGAGGTCTGACCGGCCGCCCAGGCGGTTTCGATGAATTCGGCGGCCGGTTTGGTCCCTGAGACGGCGGACGCGACGGTTTGTTCGGTCGCTGGGAAGGCGTAGGCGTGCCAGGCTTGTTAGGCGGCGGCCCTTGTGCGATCCCCATGCTGCCAGCCATCATCGTGGCCAGCAGCGACCGGGCGAGCATTTTGCGTGCGAACCCCATAGATTCCCTCACATATTGCCGGAACCATAGTAGTTTGGATTCCCCCCTGCCGCAAATAATTATTCTTTTGCTTCACCCAGCACCAGCCTGACCGTCATCTGCTTCCGTCCGCGCACCACCGTGACGCTCACCGTGTCGCCGGCCTGATGCTTGTCCATCATCGCGTTGATGTCCTGCGGGTCCGTCACCTGCTGGCCGTCAATCGCCACAATCAGATCGCCGCCAGTCATAATCGGCTGATTCCCCAGGTAACGCTGCTGCGTTCCGCCATGCAGTCCGGCCTTCTCCGCCCCGCCGCCCGGAACCACCCGCTGAATCAGCACACCGTAATCCGCTGAAAGATCCATCGCCTGCGCCAGATCCGGCCCAATCGGGTAACCACCCTGTATACCCACTGCGGGCCGCTTGACATGCCCATACCGCGTCAGATCCGCCAGCACCGCCTTCGCCGTGTTGATTGGAATCGCAAACCCGATGCCGGAGCTCTGCTCCGCGCCATTGGAAGCAATCATCGTATTAATTCCAATCACCTCGCCACGCGAGTTCAACAGCGGTCCGCCCGAGTTGCCCGGATTGATCGCCGCATCCGTCTGGATGGCATCCTCAATCGGGCCGCCTTCACCGCCGCGCACGCTCCGGATCGAGCTGATGATTCCGCGCGTCATCGTTCCGCTCAACCCGAAGGGATTGCCGATGGCATACACCTTCTGCCCCACCGCCAGATCAGTTGAATCGGCCAGCGTCACCGGCTGCAAGTTCGGCGCATTGATCTGCAACAGCGCCAGATCGTGCGTGCGGTCCGAACCGACGACCGTCGCCGAATACTTGTGCTTGTTGCTCAACTGCACCTCAATACCGCGGTTCGCCTGCTCCACCACGTGATAGTTGGTCAGCACGTGCCCCGCGCGATCGAGAACAAAGCCCGACCCCTGCCCCTGCTGCGGCACCGCGCCGTAAAAAAAATTAAAGGTCAGGCTCGTCGCCGTAATGTTCACCACGCTCGGCAGCACCCGCTTGTAAATAGCGATATTGTTCTGCTCTTCGGAGTCATACTCCGGCGCGGCGTGCGCCTCAGTCAGCTCCAGCGGCGATTTGCCGCCGCTCGTCTTCAGCAGTCCCAGCGAGCGCAGATCGCCCGCGACATGCGCCGTCACATACCAGAAGCCGCCTACAAGCAGCAGGATCAACAAAATCCGGCGCAATCTCATCCCTCGTACCTCAAAACGGTCGTTTGTAACTTCATCTAAATTGTAATGAACCCCAAATTTTCTGCAATCACTCGCCCGCAAGCCGGCTCTCAGCCTTCAGCAGTTCCCACACTTCTGCCACCCGCATCTCAAGCGCCGCTTTATCGCCCGCATTCTCAATCACAAAATCCGCTCGCGCAGCCTTTTCCGCATCCGGAATCTGCCGGCTCATCCGCTCCCGCGCATCGGTTACCGCTCTCTCGCGGCAGACATCCTCTTTGCCGATGCACACGCGCTCCACATAGCGATCAATCCTGACCGCATCCGGCGCGGTGACCACAATCACGCGGTCAAAGCGATTGCGCCAGTCGCTCAGTACGCTTTCGCTCTCGCCTCGCGCACGCGCATCGCGCTCCACCTCAAAGATGAGCGCCGATTCCACCACCGCAACTGCATGAGGATCATTCGCAAAGACCCTTTGCATCCACTCGCGCTGCGCGGCAATCACTGCGGGATGCACAATCGTATTCAGCTCGTGGATGCGTCCGCCGTGAAAGGCGAGCTCCGCGAGCTTGGCGCGATTAAGTTTTCCGCTATCAGCGGCAACAACCTGCAGGCCAAAGACGCGGACAATTTCGTTGTAAACCGCCTGTCCCGGCTCCATGAGGACGCGGCCCATCTCATCGGCTTCAATCACATGCGCGCCAAGCTTAAGCAGCATCGCCGCAATCGTACTCTTGCCGCTGCCAAGCCCGCCGGTCAGACCCACGCGAAGCATCAGAGTACGCGCCTCGGCAAATTCCGTCTCATCCGCGCAGCCCGCACGGTGTTCGACATCAGCATCGCAATCGTCAGCAGCCCCACGCCGCCCGGAACCGGTGTATATGCGCCCGACACCTCAAATGCCGCCGGATGCACATCGCCGATCACCACGCTTCCGCGCTTGGCAAATGCAGCCTCACGCTTCGCATTCCCCGCAAAGAACTTCTCGAACTCCGACCGGTCGGTGACGCGATTGATGCCCACATCGATAATCGTCGCACCGGGCTTCACCATCTCCGGCGTAACGAACCCGGGCCGGCCAATCGCCGCAACAAGAATGTCCGCCTCACGCGTGACTGCGCCCAGGTCGCGCGTCTTTGAGTGGCAAATCGTCACCGTCGCATTCTCATGCAGCAGCAGCATCGCCGCCGGCTTGCCGACAATATCGCTTCGGCCCACCACCACGGCATTCGCGCCCGCGATCGGAATTCCACTACGCTTCAGAATCTCAATCACTCCCGCAGGCGTGCACGGAGCCAGCGCTGGACGCCCCGCCTGCAGCCGTCCAGCATTCACGGGATGAAAGCCATCCACATCCTTCGCTGGATCAACCGCATCCAGCAGCACCTTCACATCCACCTGCTTAGGCAGTGGAAGCTGTACAAGAATCCCATCGATATCGTCCCGGGAATTCAGCGCCGCAATCAGGTCCAGCATCTCTTCTGTCGTCACCGTCTCGGGCGGTGTAATCAGATCGCTATATAACCCCAGTTCCTCGCAAGCCTGCACCTTGCTGCGAACATAGATCTCCGAAGCCGGCACATGGCCCACCAGCACCGCCGCCAATCCCGGACGCACTCCATGCAGTGCAAGTTCCTTTACTTCTTCCGCAACTTCCTGCTTGATCTGAGCCGCAATCGGGGCTCCATCGAGAATCTTTGGCATTGTTCAGACTCCAGCACTCATCCTAAATTGCCGTATGAACTTTGATCTGGGAGCAGATTGTTCTCACCCGCCTAGAAGCGCACCGGGCGCAACTCTGCTACACTCAGAAAAGCGCGTCGAAGGGCCTTGTGGCACATACCAGGAGCCGCGATTCTGAGGCAGCGCATCTGCAAAACAAGTTCGGGGAGTGGCTCAGCCTGGTAGAGCACCTGGTTCGGGACCAGGGGGTCGGAGGTTCGAATCCTCTCTCCCCGACCATTCATCTAGCGGATCTGAGACTGTCCGCAAATCTTTAAATTTTCATGCGCTCCGGACGAGGTCGCTCCGCGTCTCGTCCTTATCCTTTTGCTGAAGCCGCACACGGACATTCGGCTTCTTTCCTTGTAGCCTGACGTATGGGTTATATTGCCCTTTTGCGGAGCGCTGTGATTGGCGTGGATGCAGGGCTGGCGGAGAAAAGGTTGTGGATGCGCAAAGCCTGGGAAGACCTATTATCGCTTATGGTTCAGGGCGGCACTGGAAACGGCGCATGGAAACCTGGCTGGATAGCCTGCCATCGAAACTCTCAAGGGTGTGTTCTTTTTTCAGCAGACATCAGAGGGCGCGCAACAGGCAATCCTGGAATTCAAGACAATAGAAAATCGATTTCACGCCGGGCTTAACGTGAAATCAGGCGCTGCAATTGAATAGCGAGTTCTCAAGAACAGAATAGCCATCTTTCCGCGGCTCCTGTGAGTGAGTAAAGGCTAAATTTTTTATTAATTTTTTAATAAAATGGCCCATTATGACCCACCGGAACAACTGAGGAACTAGTTTCTTCATCCGTCACATTTCGTGTTGGTTTTTGATTATATATGTCTATAATTGCGTTATGAAAACAACACAGCGAGTCGGAGTTATCGTATAAAGGATATACTGATCCGCAATTGACAAAAAATCCAAACTTTAGTGACGTATTGGGAAATGAAGTTGCATTGCGTCATCATTACTGGTATCTCTTTTTTTGTTGCATTTCTGCAAGTACGGTTTAAGACGAATGTTTCAACGATTTTTACGGGCCATGTGGGATGAAAGAACCTTCTCATCGTTCTGCGAAGCAAGGAAAGGCGTAAGAGCAACATCGTGTTGGCAAGATAAACGGCAATCTGAAGTATGGCTCACCGGGTTCTTGTTTTGTGTGTAGCAACCGATGAAATAAGAAAGCAGAACGTCCGAGGAAGCAAGGTTCATTTATTAAGGAGAGTTTGTGGCCACTGATCTTTCTTCCATGCATGTACGCATGCTTTTATCAGAGGAAGGCAAGACCTATGCGGCATGGCAATTGCCGGAACCGGTATATATACAGCACCCGGATGTTCCATGGGAGTCTTGGCGCTATCGTTACGCTAAACGAGCTGTCGATGTTCTCGGCGCGTCCGTAATGCTCACGTTTTGCGCACTCCCGTTGGTAGGAATTGCAGCCGGGGTACGTCTCTCCTCAAAAGGACCGGTTTTTTATCGGGAAGAACGCATTGGCCGCGGAGGCCGCCGTTTTCGGATCTGGAAATTTCGCTCCATGCGCGCGAAGGACTCGGCGAATATGGCCTGCGACGTGGATGGTAAGGATAGCCAATGGCGCCTTTCCAAGGGCAAGTCCGGCCCAACTGACCCTCGAATCACGCGTTTTGGCAGTTTTCTGCGTAAGTGGAGCCTCGACGAGCTGCCGCAGCTCATCAATGTGCTGCGAGGTGAAATGTCGCTGGTGGGACCGCGACCCGTTATTCAATCTGAAACCGGCTTCTACCGCGACCTGCTCCCGTTTTATCTAGCGGCAACGCCGGGGCTGTCGGGACTGTGGCAGGTTTCCGGACGCAGCAAGCTTGATTACGAAAAGCGAATCAAGCTGGATGCGTTCTATATGCAGACGTGGAGTCTGACTACGGACTTCTATCTGCTCGCGCGCACCGTATCCGCCGTATTGAGTCAGGCAGGCGCCTGTTGATCCGCATTCATGCGTGATATTGCGACCCGCATGGCGCATGCAAAACTAAAAGACCTCCCGAGACGGGAGGTCTTTTTTCGTGATGATTTGCAATCCTTATAGAACATTGATGGCAGCGGCGCCCAGCGCAAGCTGGGAGAAGACTTGCGTCCAGTCCATAAAGCTACGCAATTTGGTCATACGCAGCGTCTTATCCGGCACAACGATAGTATCCCCAGGGTTCAACTGCAGTTGATCAAATGTGCTCGCACTCAGCGCGCCAAAGGTCTTCCTCACCGTGGGCCAACTGACCACCGAGCCGTCGGCGCGGATGATGAAGCTGTAATGCGAATCCGCGTTGCGGTTCGGTCCCCCGGCAAGCCGCAGATAATGACCTACGGTCTGGCGTTCCTGATAGACAAATGAGTTCTGGTTGTAAACCGCGCCCACTATATTGATGGTCGCCGGAGCAGCAGGCACAGTAAACCGGTCGCCATTCTCCAGCGCCAATGCAGGAACATCATCGATAGTCTGGTTGGCCGCCTTGAACTGCAGCACAATTCTGCCCGTCGCATGAATCTGGCTGAGACGCCCAATCAACTCTTGCGTCACCTCCCGCGAGGCCGCTACATCCAGAGAATTGGATGCGCCGCTGCCCGCAACAGCAAGCTGCTGCGTCCCGCGATTCGACTCCGTACTGACCGTCTGCACGTATTCATCCAGGCGCTGCTGCTGCAGCTTGCGCGTCGACTCGCGATCGAACTCCGAGCCGTAGAGATAGGCATTCTTGGTCAGACCTCCGGCGCGGCGGGCTACATCGCGCAGTGTTTCACCAGGCCTCACGCTGTAAATGCCCGAGTGAACGAATTCGCCTTCAAGTTCTACATACTTGGTCTGCTCATCCAGAGGAACCTGAATGTCGCTTTGCGAGAAAATGGTGACCGTATCCCCCGGTTCGAGAGCCAGGTTCTGAGTCGCATCATGGTCCAGCACGAGCTTGCCCAGATCGAAGGGAACCAGGCTCGTTCTCATCGTATTGGGATCGCTGCGTTCAACCACTGCGTAGTCCCAATTGATCTCCTGCGGTGTCAGCCGTACGGTATTCCGCCTGATTGTGACTTCCTCTCCGGGCGTGAGTCCGCGGGAGGTCTGCGCGGCAACAGACCCGGAGCCGCTCATCGATCCCTGCCTGGCGCTGCCTGGCTGCTGACTGCTCTGCAGGTCATCCTGCAAAACTCCCTGCGGATAGTTCTGCGGAGAACTCTGTTGGTAATTCTGCTGGTAGGCCTGCTGCTGGAAATTTTGCGGATAATTCTGAGAATTACCCTGCAACCCGTACAGACCGTACAGTGGATTGATGCCATACTGCAGACTTTGTACTCTTCCAGTCGAATCCCGCAACGGGATGGGCTCCGTTCCTGTCGGGCTCCGCTGAGTAGAAATGAACGGCTCAAACTCCGGTGCAGGCAGGCCTAGAAGGCTCCGCTGCCACCAGTACTCACGGCTCAGCAGCGAAGCCCGGTCGGGAATCAGGTCACTCAAATGCATCCCCTCATGCCATCCGAAGCGTCCAGGATTAGCGACGTTGCCGCGCAGTATGACTGTCTTCTGATACGCAGGCACGATGGGGTAGATGCGAATAATATCCCCCTCCGCCAGCGGAGTTGAGAGACCAGCCGCATCGAAACTTGCCTCCATCGCCTGGCGGTATTGGTGGTTGTCCACACGTTCAATGGAGATGCGCGCCTGAGAAGCGGTGGTGCTGACCTTCCCTGCTGCCTCAATCAATGCGCCCAGCGTATCTCCCTCGCGAAGCTCATAAATGGCGGGCGCGCGGATACTACCCGTGATTGCCACCTGAGGTCCCGCCGGAGGAACGTAGAGCACATCCTCTGGCAGAAGCCGCATATCCTGCGATTTATCGCCGTGAACCAGCAGCGCATATAGGTCGAAGTCCGCTACCGTCTTTCCGGCGCGCTTTAATTCAATATGGCGCAGCGATCCTTGCGGAGCAGGTCCGCCGCTGGCAAACAGTGCGTCCACCAGCGTACTGACTGCGCTGATGGTATAAACGCCGGGGCGTCTAGCCACGCCCGTCACATACACCTGCATCTGGCGAATGCGGCCAAGATCAACCGAGAGATCAAAGTTGCGGAAGGTTTTACTCACCGCCTGGCGCAGATGCAGATCGAGAGCCGAGAAAGGCTGCCCGGCCACGTGTACCTGCCCCACCTGAGGCAAATAGATATTCCCGGAGCGGTCCACTAAAAGGTTGCCCGTGTAACTGATCTGCCCCCAGATGCGCACACGCAGCTCATCGTCCGGTTCAATAACGTATTCCGGAGTGGCAGGCGCCAGGTCATTCGGAGAAAACGTTGTGGGAACGTTGCGAAACAGGTTGGCGCCATAAACAGGAAGCATCTGGCCTGTGGTAGCCGCCACAAAACGCTGAAACTCTGTAGGCTGATCCGGCGGCAACTGTTGCGCCAGCCGGTTGCGGTATGCCTGCTGTCCAAGGAGATTTCCCTGTCCTGCGCTCTCCTGCCCCGGAAAACCTAGCGTTTGCGGGCCCTGCGTGCCGGTCGGCTGACCTCGTAATTGCTGCTGCTCATTCGGTTGCTGATTCCCCTGCTGACTTTGAGCGCAGCTACCGTTGGCAATATCCGCCGGGTCAGTGCAGTCTGAGGATGAGTAAGGCGACTGCCCGTCTGACGGATAGCCATTCGGAGTGGAATTCTGCGAAAACGATGCGGGTAAGCCGATAAGCGGCAAAAGCGCTGCAAGTACATACAAATGCGGCTTTTTCAACATAAATATATCCTAATGCCCTATTGTGGGATTCCGACTGTCCTTCGCGGATGTATGCCTTTTTAAGGGTATTTTCTCAGGAAAAACCACCCTGCACACATGCGGATCGGCCCCGGTTGCTCGTATTCCGCAATAAGCCTTATTTAAGATAACGGCTTCGTGCAGCTAGCGCCAGATGCCTGATGCCACTTTGGGATGGATGGGCTCATAGCTTGCAATAGCAGAATCGGGCACTTTGCTATGAGCAGCAGGCAGTTGCGGCCCTGATAAGATGCTTATAGAAGCGAGTAGCATGCCGATAGCAAGCTGCGGCACTCATTCGCCTGGGCCCTATGCTCGAAGACGCGAAAAAGGGATGACCTACACGACGGGAATGAATAGAAGTGCTACAAACGAGCCTGTTCTGGTTACCGGCGGCGCAGGTTTCATCGGATCCAACTTCGTCTTGCAGTGGGTGCGGGCGGGCGGCGCAGTCATCAATCTCGATCTTGAGACCTACGCCGGCAACCCGGCGAATCTGAATGAGCTGAACGGCAATCCTCGCCATCTTCTCGTCCGCGGAGATATTTGCGACGCCGCGCTTGTCCGGTCCCTGCTTACCCAGCACCAGCCGCGCGCCGTGATTCATTTCGCCGCGGAAAGCCACGTGGACCGCTCCATCGTCTCGCCCGGCGAGTTTATCCGTACGAATGTTCAGGGAACCTTCACGCTACTGGAGGAGACCAAAGCATACTGGCAAGCACTGGACGAAGACCGGCGCAATCAATTTCGCTTCCTGCATGTCTCCACGGACGAAGTATACGGCTCTCTTGCGCCCGACGATCCTGCTTTCAGTGAAACCACTCCCTACGCGCCGAACAGCCCTTATGCCGCCTCAAAGGCTTCTTCAGACCATTTGGTTCGCGCCTACTTTCACACCTACGGCCTGCCCGCGCTTACGACCAACTGCTCCAATAATTACGGTCCGCTGCAATTCCCGGAGAAACTGATTCCGCTTGTGATTCTGCATGCGCTTGAGGGCAAGCCGCTGCCGGTTTACGGGGATGGCGCTAACGTGCGTGACTGGCTCTTTGTTGGCGACCATTGCTCGGCGATTCGCACGGTGCTTGAGCACGGCAGGCTGGGTGAGACCTATAACGTTGGAGGCAACAGTGAACGCAAAAATATCGAGGTGGTGCGCACCATCTGCGCGTTGCTCGATGAACTGCATCCCGCAGCCAGGAAGCACGAGGAATTAATCACCTTTGTAAAGGACCGGCCCGGACATGATCGACGCTACGCCATCAATGCCGAAAAAATTCGTAGCGAACTAGGCTGGCAGCCTTCCGTTAGCTTTGAACAGGGCCTGCGTCAAACCGTCGAGTGGTATCTTGCCAATCGCGCATGGGTTGAAAATATCCGCACCGGGGCATATCGGGAGTGGATTCAGCGTAACTACGAAAAGAGAGAAGGGAAATGAAAGGCATCATCCTCGCCGGCGGCTCCGGGTCGCGTCTCTACCCGGTCACGCATGTGGTATCCAAGCAGCTTTTGCCGGTCTACGACAAGCCGATGATTTATTACCCTCTCACCACGCTCATGCTTGCGGGGATTCGAGAGATTCTCATCATCTCCACTCCGGAAGACACAGGACGCTTTGCGCAGTTGTTAGGAAACGGATCTCAGTGGGGCCTGAGCCTGAGCTATGCCGTGCAGCCAAATCCCGATGGCCTGGCGCAGGCATTCGTCATCGGCAAGGATTTCATCGCCAACGACACGTGTGCGCTTGTGCTTGGCGACAACATCTTCTACGGTCAGTTCTTCTCCTCGCAGCTTAAAAATGCGGCCGCCATTCAAGACGGTGCCACGGTATTTGCGTATCGCGTGCAGGATCCTGAGCGCTATGGCGTCATCGAATTCGACACAAACGGCCAGGCTGTCAGCATTGAGGAAAAGCCTGAGCATCCCAAGTCGCACTACGCCGTCACAGGCCTCTACTTTTACGATCATCGAGTCGTCGAGATGGCTTCAACGCTCCGGCCTTCAGTGCGCGGAGAGCTTGAGATCACCGACCTTAACCGTCTCTATCTTGAAGCCGGCAAGCTCAGCGTGCAGGTCATGGGCCGCGGCATGGCCTGGCTCGATACCGGCACGCATGACTCGCTCTTTGAAGCAGCGCTCTATGTACAGGCCATTCAGCACAGGCAGGGGCTCAAGATCGCCTGCCCGGAAGAGATCGCCTACCGGCTCGGTTATATCGGCGCAGAAGATCTGAAGCGCCTTGCACACCCCATACGCAAAAATAATTATGGCCAATACCTGCTCTCGCTTTGCGATGAGATTTACCCCGCGGCGGAGGATAGCGGATTATGAAGATGGTCGAAACCGAGTTGCCTGGCGTTTGGCTTATTACACCGAATATCTTCAGCGATAATCGCGGATCCTTTCATGAAACATGGAACCTGAAGCGTTTTGAAGACAATGGCCTGCCCACTCACTGGGTGCAGGATAATTTCTCCGTTTCCAACCGCAACGTAATTCGCGGCATTCACTATCAGACCATTCAGCCGCAGGCCAAACTGGTGCGCGTAACGCAAGGCGCCGTTCTGGATATTGCCGTCGATCTTCGCCGCAGCTCGCCATTTTTCGGCCGTCATGTCACTTTGGAGTTAAGCGCGGAAAACGGCCATATAGCCTATATTCCGATCGGCTTCGGACATGGTTTTGCTGCCCTCACAGAAACCGCGGGCTTCGCCTACAAAGTGACCGATTACTATTGCCCGCAAGGTGAACGCACAATCGTCTGGAACGATCCCCAGTTGGGTATTCCGTGGCCGGTCTCAGACAAGGATGCCATCGTCTCCGCCAAAGATCAGTTGGGCAACGCGCTCTCCGATGCCGAGATTTTTCCATGAGCGGACCGCGCATCCTGCTGCTGGGCGCAAATGGTCAGCTTGGCCATGAACTCGCGGCCAGCTTCGCCGGCGCAGGAGAGCTCGTTGCACAGGATCGCAGCGCTACCGATCTAACCTCAGAAGAGCAACTGCGTGCCGCCATCCGTACTACAGATCCGGATCTGATTCTGAATGCCGCGGCCTATACTGCTGTCGATCGCGCCGAATCCGAACCAGAACTCGCATACGCTATCAACGCGCACGCTCCGCGCATTCTGGCTGAAGAAGCTGCGCACCGCAATATCCTTCTGGTGCATTACTCCACGGATTATGTTTTTGACGGCTCAAACGCCGGCCCATGGTCCGAGGAAGATGCGCCCCATCCGCTCAATGTCTATGGCGCATCCAAGCTCGCCGGTGAAGAAGCCATTCGCCAGGCCGGCGGCAAACATCTCATCTTTCGCACCAGCTGGGTCTATGCGCCGCACGGCCGCAATTTCCTGCTCACCATGCTTCGTCTCGGGCAGGAGCGCGACCGCCTGAGCATTGTCAATGATCAGATCGGTTCGCCTACGACCGCGAAAGCGCTCGCCCAGGCAACGCGCTCTATCGTGGATGGTATATTGGCATCGCAGTTCGGAGCGGCTGATCAGTGGTCTGGTCTGTATCACATGAGCTGTGCGGGCCAAACTTCCTGGCACGGCTTTGCAGAGGCCATCTTCGCCCGCGCTGAAGAGTTGGCTCTACTCCAACGGGCAAAACCGCAGGTTCTTCCCATTCCGTCTTCGGAATATCCCACCCCCGCGCAGCGCCCGCACAATTCAGTTCTCTCGAATCGCAAATTGCAGCAGGCATTCGAAGTTCGGTTGCCGGACTGGCAATCTGCGTTGCAGGCAACGCTGTTCAGTATGCAAGATAAAGACAGCTCTACTGCAAGCCTGTAAGTCGTTGAGGATCGTTACAACATTCAATACGAATGGAGATCATTCTCATGCAGAGGATTCGCAAAGCCTCCTTTCTCTTTCTTCTCGTGCTTTCTCCAGCACTCTTTGCTCAGGCGCCACAGGCACTCGCGCTGCATGGAGATTACGAGTTCACTCACGATCCCTCCATCGCACGTGAAGGTGGCACCTACTATGTTTTTGCCACAGGGCATGCCACCGGCGGTGGCCAGTTCGCCGTTCGCACGATCTCACCGAATGGAAGCTGTGCGGCCATATCTTCAATGAGATTCCGGAGTGGATTCGCAAGGCCAGTCCACAGACAAAGGAGCTATGGGCGCCTGACGTCTCCTACTTCGACGGAAAATTCCATCTCTACTACGCCTATTCAGCCTTCGGTGTGAACACTTCCGGCATCGCGCTGGCGACGAACGAGACCCTTGACTCATCAAGCCCGAAATATGCGTGGAAGGACGAGGGTCTGGTTTTGAAATCCACAGAAAGCGATGACTTCAATGCAATCGATCCCAACATCGTGCTCGATAGCAAAGGGCAGCCATGGCTGAGCCTTGGAAGTTTCTGGAGCGGAATCAAGATGCGGCGGATTGATGCTGCCACAGGGAAGCTCGATCCTGCCGACAGCACCATCTATTCACTGGCTTCTCGCGCGCGCCCCGCCAATTCTGAGCCTACCAAGCCCGGCCTACCTCCGAATTGGCAGGCCATCGAAGCGCCGTTCATTGTGCATCATGGACACTTCTATTACCTCTTTGTCTCCTTCGATCTCTGCTGCCGGGGAACCAAGAGTACCTATCGCACCATGGTCGGGCGCGCAAAAAAAGTCACTGGCCCGTATCTCGATGCGAACGGTACACCCTGCTTCAGGGTGGCGGAACGGAGTTGCTCAAGGCCAATGCCCGCTGGCTAGTACTACAGTTGTAGATAAGTGGTAGTCTGATGGTGCTCTGGGCGTGGTTCTCCAGCGTTGGCGATGGAGAGGCGATTATCCGGCTGGAAGCGTGAGTTGTTGCGGTCGCACGATCGCATAGCGGGGTTGTTTGGGCGCTCGGAAGCGCGTGAGCGCAGTCTGGCCTATCTTCAAGG
>NZ_JBEKYX010000061.1:0-34076 GCF_049510455.1 Occallatibacter sp.
TGTCCCTTTTCCCTTTCTTTCCCCATTACCAAAGTCCACCACCCTTTCGTAACCCCACCTCCTTCAGAAACTTTGCATGCAATTAACCCCATTTATGCTTTACTCAGAATTAGCAGAAGAAAGAGCCACGGCCCGAATCCTAAAAAGGATTCGGGCCGTAGCTCTTTCAAGGCAGCCCAGAAATTTTTTTTTCGAGGGTGTCCCCTCAAAAGTAACCGCTCATGATAATCAATTAGTAAACACCATAAATCACCGGTAAATTACACAAAAACAATCACATAGAGCCATAATCTTCCACCCCTCGGAAAACAGCCCGACAGGGAAAACAAAAAGCGAAAGTTGTTCCGGCAAATCCTCAGTCGCTGCCGTCCCAGGCCGCAACATTCGAGCATCTCTCCCGAAGGTATAAAGTTCGTGCGCCCCACCCTCGTAGCGTATTTGTTTTTGCGGCCAGGCTGGGGTCGCTCTACAGCAAGAGGAGAAATGCTCTAGAAATGCTATAAACCCAACCTGTGCATTCATAATCGCGGCAAGCCCGCGCTCAGAAGCTCCTGTCGCCTGAGCCGTTTCCGCCAACGACTTTGGCCCTTCGTCCAGCACATCGAAAACTCGGTTTTTAATTGCGGCTTCAAGAATAAGCGGCGCAGAAAAGCCCCAGGCCATTTGAAGAATGCGCTCCGGCGTCACCGGAGCAGAGTTGGTCTCTGTCATTTTTCTCTATATTGCATATCTAGAAAACGGGGAGCAGCAGTGGAAGCATAACAGGGCAGAATCCACACCTGGCATCAATTTTTACGGAGACTCTCTTAACGTGGATGCAGGCACTCTCGCGCCCTTCAGGCAAGCAGATTCTTCGCTACCTGAACGTAGAGATCCACCGCCTCCAGAATCTCTTTCTTCGCAATGCGCTCATTTGGCGTATGCGCCACATGAATCGATCCGGGCCCCAGCAGCAGAGGCTCGCCCCACTTGGTAAGCCACGGAATATCGGTGGTGAACTTGGCAATCATCGTCGGCAGTCCCTGAATCTCGCGCAGCCGGATAAACGGAATGTCGAGCGTGAAATCCACGTCTGCAAATCCGCTGACGGCTTCCTGAACAGCCTCGCGAACCGGTTCCGACGGCCCCACCAGTCGCGCCAGGATATGCGCCTCGGCCTTGTCCGCAATCACATTCGGCGCGTAGCCGCCGCGGATCTGTCCGATATTGAGCGTCGATGGGCCCACGTCTTCCGTGACCGGCAGTTCAATTTCCAGAATCCTGTCCAGTGCCTGCACCAGCTTGTGAATCGCGCTATCGCCCAGCTCCGGATACGCCGAGTGCGCCATCACGCCGCTTGCCCGCACAGCCACGCGCAGCGCGCCTTTGGATGCCAGCGCCAACCGATTGTCCGTAGGCTCTCCGTTAATCAGAAAGCGGCTACCTTTGGGATGTTCGTTCGCAATCTTAGCGCCCGCGGAGTCGCGTTCTTCACCGCTTACAAACAATAACCCAATCCGAAACCCCAGAGCCCGAAGGGCCTCAGCCGCCGCCGTCTGCGCTGCAATAATCCCTTTGGCATCGCACACGCCGCGCCCATAAAGAAACTCTTCGTCCTCGCGAAAAGGAATGTACGGAGGCACAGTATCGATATGCGTCGAAAAAACCAGGTCTGGCGAGCCATCCGCGGGTCCGGCATACACATTCCACCGCGGCCCATCATTGCCCTCGCCCGCCTGTGGAACAGGCGTCTTCTCCACAGCCCATCCGCGCCCCGCAAGAAATTCAGCCAGAAAATCGCCCGCCGCACCCTCGCAGTACGTAGTCGAATCAATCTCCGCCAGTTCCCGCGTCAATACAAGCGGATCGAGCTTCACAATACTGGGTTTCGTCAGGCTGGGCGCGGTCGGATTCGGCATGGCTCTGCCAGAATACCGCACAGCAGCCATAACCCTCATCACTCGGGCGCATACAATAACGACAGGCATGATCTCATCCGCAAGACGCACTCTGCGTAGCATTCCTCTAGCCGGGCCCAACGGCAGGCTGGAAGCTCTCTTGAATGAAGGCTCGCCCGATGCGCCGTTCGCGGCACTGGTCTCTCATCCGCATCCACCCAGCGGCGGCACCATGCACAACAAAGTTGTGTACCACGCCATGAAAACCATGAATGCGCCTGAGTGGGGCTTCGAGTGGCCTGTGTTGCGCTTCAATTTTCGCGGAACGGGCCTGAGCGAAGGCGCCTATGATGGCAGCGCAGAAGCAGAAGACGTATCCTCCGCGCTCGACTGGCTCAAGAACGAATACCACCGCCCCATCGTGGCCGTAGGCTTCAGCTTTGGCGCAGCCATGACACTCGCTGCCTGCTGCGCGCGCTGCGGTTCCGCCCAGATCCAGACCGGACAAATTCGTGCCATCGCCGCTCTCGGCCTGCCCATCCAGTCCGATCATCGCACCTATGATTATCCTTACCTCCGGGATTGCACGCTGCCCAAGCTCTTCCTCAGCGGCGACCACGACCAATTTGCACCCAGCGAAACTCTCATAGCGGTCACAGAGGCAGCCAGCCAGCCCAGGCGTACTATTTTTGTGAAGGACGCGGATCACTTTTTCACCGGCAAGCTCGAAGCCATACAGCGCGAGCTTGCCGCCTGGCTCAAGGAACTGGAATCATGACGCTCCCCGGCAATCTGGCTCTCAACTCGGCCCTCGAAGACCTGCACACCACCGCGACGCGGATCTTCACCGAATCGCTGGCTTCCTGCAGCATCGAGTCCGCATTCGACCGCCGCCTCCGTTTCGAAGACCAGAAACTTCATCGCCTGATCCCCGACGGCAGCGGACAGGACGTCATCGATCTCGCGGACTACAAACGCATCTTCGTCATCGCCATGGGCAAGGCCGCGGGGTCCATGCTTTCCGTGCTCCTGGACCGCATGAAACGCCGGCAGGGTCTCCGCGGCATCTGTTGCGGCAGCCCGCTGCCGGAAGATCGCAACTGGCGCATCCGCTACTTTGAGGGTGGTCATCCGCTACCCAATGAAGACTCCTTCGCTGGCGCCCGCGCCACGCTTGCCCTGCTCAAAAAGGCCAAAAAGGATACGCTGATCTTCTTCCTCATCTCTGGTGGCAGCTCCGCCATGATGGACCTTCCGCTCGATCCAGAGATCAGCCTTGAAGACACCGTCGCTTTCCATGAAACGCTGCTTGCCTCCGGCGCTCCCATCCAGGAAATCAACACCCTCCGCAAGCATTTTTCCGCCGTCAAAGGCGGGCGGCTTGCCATAGCGGCTCCGGAAGCCTGCAAGGTATCGCTCCTTCTGCCCGATGTCCCGCTACGCTCGCTCGACGCACTCGCCAGCGGGCCCACCACGCCCGATCAAACCACCGTGGATGACGTCCGCGCCATCCTCGACCGGTACAGCATCGCACCCCGCCTGCCTCGCAGCATTCGCGAATTCTTTGAGCGCGAAGACCTTCCCGAATCTCCCGGCAACAAGCCCGTGAAAGCCTCCCTTCTACCTCGCCTCGCCGTCCCCCGGCTTCCCGGCATGTTTCTGCGTCGCCTCACATCCATCGCCGCACTCAAGGACGAGGATGATGCCTTCCGCAAATCCATCTACGAAATTCTGCTCTCCTCACATGATCTGGTCGAAAACGCCCGTACGTTAGCCACAAAGGCCGGCTTCCATGTGGCCGTGGACAATAGCTGCGACGACTGGGACTACGCCGATGCCGCGCGATACCTGCTCGCGCGCTTCCATGAGCTGCGGGCGGACCACCCGCGTCTCTGCCTTATCTCAGCAGGCGAGGTCACCGTCACCATGGACCGCACTCCCGGCGCCGGCGGCCGCAACCAGCACCTCGCCCTGGCCTGCGCGCTGGATCTCGAAAAATATCCTGACGTTTTGCTCACCATCCTCAGCGCCGGAACCGACGGCATCGACGGCAACACCCGCTCCGCCGGAGCCATCGCCGATCCCACCACCGTCGCTCGCGCCCGCGCCTTCGGCTATGATCCCCTCCGCGCCCGCGCCGAGTTCGACGCCTGCCCGCTCTTCACCGCCCTCGGCGACACCGTCGTCACTGGTCCCACCGGCCACAACCTGCGCGATCTGCGCCTCTTCATCGCCGACAGCGCCACCCCGCGAAACTCATCCAGTTAACTCGCCGGCCCGCTGTTGCCTTGTCCCCTGTCCCTTGTCCCTCTGCTACGATGTTTCCGTGCCTCGCAAACGCTCCTCCAGTCGGCCGGCAAAAGCCGCAGACATCCGTACCGTCGCCGCTCTGGCCAAGGTCTCCATCGCCACCGTCTCGCGCACTGTCAACGGCTCGCCCGCTGTCAGTGAGCGGCTCAGCAAGCGTGTCTGGCAGGCCATTGAGCAGCTCAATTACTACCCCAACACCCACGCCCGCTCGCTCGTCTCCGGGCGCAGCCGCCTCTTCGGCATCATCGTTGAAAACATCACCAACCCATTTTTCCCGGAACTGATCCAGAGCTTTGAAGAGGTCGCTGTCGCCAACGGATATGAGATCCTCGTCAGCTCCTCAAACAGCGATCCCGCAGTGCTCACCACCTGCGTCCGCCGCATGATCGAGCGCAAGGTCGAAGGCGTAGCCGTGCTCACCTTCGGCGAAGAGGAAACCGTCCTCGACCAGCTCGATCAGCTCGCGCAGCACAGTATCCCGCTCGTCCTGGCCGAGTTCAAGCTGCACGACGAGAAATCCTCCACCATCCTGCTCGACTACACCACCGGCATTCGCGCCGCAGTCGAACATCTCGCCACGCTCGGCCACAGCAAAATCGGCTTCCTCGCAGGCCCACACACACTGCACTCCGCCATCACGCGGGAAAACGATTTTCGCACCGCAATGAGCGCCCAGGCATTGCCCATCCACTCCGATTGGATCATCGAATGCGACCACACCCTCAAGGGCGGAGTTAGCGGCTTTGAGCGTCTCCAGAAACTCGCCGCGCGCCCCACCGCCATCGTCTGCTCCAATGACATGACAGCTATTGGCGTCCTCCGCGCCGCTTACATGGCGGGTCTGCGCGTGCCGCACGATCTCTCAGTCATCGGCCTCGATGACATCGCATTCGCTGAATACACGCTCCCCCCGCTCACCACCATTCGCATGTCGCGCGTCGATCTTGCCCACGCGGCCTTCGAAGCTCTCCGCCGCCAGGCCGAAAGCGAGCCTGAAGCAAAGACCCAACGTGAGTTTCTGGTATCAACGAGCCTTGTGCTGCGCGGATCTACTGACAAGCCGGCAAACTGACTGCGGAACACAAAAAAACGGCGTGGAAGAAGTTCTTCCGCGCCGTTTTTTGCTTCCCGGTCAATCAGTGGTGGCTGGCGCTTGCCGAAGCGCTGGCAGATGAGCTGCTCGACGACGAGCTGCTCGCGCTGAAGGAACCGCCGCCATGAGAAGCCGACGCGCCGCCGACGCTTGAGGATCCCGCACTTCCACTCGAACCGCCAACATGACCGCCACCCATGCTGCTGGCATGCATACTGTAATTGCCATGCGAATCGACACCCTCGGCGCGGGCCTGTAATTCTCCACTGCGCCCCTCGAAGGACTGCATCACCGTGGAGGTTTTCCCGCCCGTCGTAACCTGGCGCGCAAGCAGGAAGCTCTGGCTTTTGTGGTCAAAAGCAAGCGTAGCGTGGAATTCCTCCGGATGCCGACCGGCAGACGAGAACGCCTGAGCCGTCAGCGCATGCACTTCAGGATGCGGCTCAGCAACCCTTTGCAGGGGCGCATAAACAGGCTTCAGATACTCTTTCGGCGTAGCATCCAGCAGCTTCATCTCCTGCTTGGGATCGTACTCGGCTAGCTGTACCGGATCTCCGTTCTTTCCCTTCACCACAAAAACGCCGTGCTCGCGGTTGAGCGGCAGCTTGCCCGCCTCATCCCTGGGATTCCGTGGAACAAACGCCGTTTTGCCGTTGTACTTGATCCACTTTATCGGCGAGTTATGGTGAACTTTTGTACCCACCACCCATGTGTAGCGGCGATGGTTTCGGTAATGAATCCAGGAGCCCGCGTGGCAGCGAGCCCAATCGTAGGGCTCACCGTATCCAAAGGGAGAGAGGCTCTCCGTTCCGCCGGAATATGCGGCAGTCATCATCATCAGCGCAATCCGGTTAGGCATGCAGGGAAAGAGCCGGTCATACAAGTTAGGTTCAAAAAAACCATCCTGCCCGGAAAAGCTCGCTGCCTGCGCCGTCTGCCCGAAGGGTCTCACAACCGCGGTCCGAACCAGCCGCGGTCCCTGCGTTGCCATCGCCGCCGATTGAGCCCCCATCCGCGCGGACTCATGGTTCGCCCCTTGCCCCGCCTGACCATGAGACGGCTCCGAATCCGGCTCCGCAGCCTCATTCGGCTCCCAGCAAGTGCCATAAGGCTCGCAGGAAAAGAACTTCCCTTTCCCGTTCAGGTCCGCCAGGCCCGGAACCGGAGCGTCAAGTCCAGCTTCTGTCATCACAGCCTTCATGGCTGTGTTGTGGGCGGTTACCCGCTGATCTACCCACTGATCCCATGCAGCAAAGGATTGCGTATCGGCGCCGCCGGGCGCGGAAATGCGTGCGCCTCCGCGGTAGTAGAGCGTAGCCGACCCCGCTTTATCCATCACCGGGCGGGCAGCGTCCGGAAGGCTGACGGCCATATTGGCACGAGCCGCAATAGCATTTCCATCCGCATAGCTGGTAACCCGGAAGTACGAATTATGCAGGCGTGCCGGAGTAATCCGCGCGGTAGGCGTAAACAGAATGAACGTATCGGGGGAGTGCTGAACATTCAGCGTCGCCGTACCCGTAAGAAGGGCGAGATTTGTGTACGGAACCTCATTGGTCGTATGCAGATCGTTGAAGGACAGCGCGGAGTTTTCCGCGAGATAGACCGTGGAGGCATCCTCAAATTCAATTTCAGCGCGACCCTGGCCAGTAACCAGGTTGAAGCCTGTTTCAATCGGAAGGCCGGCCACTGCCGCCTCCCAGTCGGAGCCCGAAGCCTCCTTGCTGGCCTTTCCGCGTGTAATACGAACATCTCCCTCGACATAACTGAGGCGGACCACCTGCGCATAAGTCTGTGCAGACACAGGCTTCTGAGGCGCGGCCGGTTTGGACTGGACTGCTTCGGATGGAACCGCTTGGCCAGAGGCCATGTTCGGGATAACGGTGAGGGAGCCTGACAGCAGGAGAATAAGCAGATGGCTTGTGCGAGCGATGCCCATAAAACCTCCACTGGGCCGTAACTCGGAGCGAAGCAGAATTACCTCGGCGAGAGCGGTCAAAAGAGTTGCGGATTTACGATACGACCCACAGGACTCTGCCGTCAATGACGCAAATCCGCAAGGATAAGTTGCAGAATTATTTTGCAATAGCTGCGAGCGCCTGCCAGGTTACCTCCGAAGTTATACGGAAGTTATCGGGAAATAGCAGTCAGGTTACGCCTATCTCCACGCATCTGCGCCACTTCCTCGTACGTTTCCAGCGCCGCCTCACGCCGGTTCGCATACACGCGCGGCTGGCCAAATATCAACTCCGCCGTAAATCCTGGCCCGCCCAGCGTCCGCCACAGATGTGACATAAATGACTCATCTCCAAACCAGCACAGATCGCTCTCCGGCGCACCACCCGCGCTCTCATATCGAACAGCCGCCGGCGTCACCACCGCACCGGTCGCCGCTGCAGGTTCAAAGAGCGAGGAATGAAACCGCACCACCTGCGCGCCGTCGGAGCTTGTCCCCTCAGGAAACACAAGAATTGGCACCGGATCAGCCAGCCTGCGCGCCATCTCCTGTGCTACTTCTTGCGCGCTCACACGCCGCGTGCGATCGATAAAAATTGTCCCTCCCTGCCGCGCCGCAAATCCAAAATACGGCCACTTGTTCACCTCGGCCTTCGAGACAAAGACGCACGGCAGCGCAGCCGAGTAGATCAAAATGTCCAGGTAGCTTAGATGGTTTGAAACCAGCAGTCCGTTCATCGGCGGCGTGCCCGTAACGCGGAAGCGGATGCCCAGGCTCCTCGTCACCTGCCTGCAGGCAGTCTGCAGCCATCGCGCGCGACGAAGCGGCGTAAACCCCTCGCCGGAGCGCCAGGCAGCCAGCTGCGCCAGAATCAGTTCCACCATGCAAAGCGTTAAAGCCCAGGCCATCGCCACAGCGCGAAGGCACCCGCGAAGACTCACTGAGTCAGCGGGGCCAGGAACCGATTGCGCGCAGCCGAAGACATCAACCGAAGATCGAGCAGCGTAAGGAAGTCGATAGTCCCGAAGGCGCGGTCCCAGGCAGGCGGCGCGGCAATCCGAGCGCCAATCGCCAGGTACGTCTTCAGGAGCTTAGGCACCTTCACCTGCGCCGCGGCATTCGCCTCTCCGTCAGGAAGCGGCTTCTGTGCGTCCGCCTCCGGCTCGACCGGGCAGGCGTACGCGGCCGTCGGATGCGTAGCGAACTCCGGGCTCACCCGGTAGTGCTCCAACTGGCGATACACCTGCCAGCCCTCCGCGGGATCCTTTGAATTCAATGACGAGCAGCCAACCAGGTAACGCAGCCCCATGTCGTTAGCATACTGGGTAATGCCCCGCCACAGCAGTGTCAACACCTCAGGGGTCCGATGATCGCGATCGATGGAGGCCCTGCCAAGCTCCAGAATTTCCGCCCGCAGCGGCTCATACGGCGCAAAATCAAACTCCTGCTCCGAGTAGTAGCCGAAGTTCCGCGCCGCAACCATGCCGCTCTGCATCCGGTAAGTGCCCACAATCCGCTTCGCCGGATTATCCTCCAGCTTGTCTTCCACCAGAAGGTGCTCGCAGCAGAGGTCAAACTCATCCGTATCCAGACCCGTCTGATATGAGCTCTCCAACCCCTCGCCCAGCTCGATATTAAAAACGCGGAAACGCAGCCGGCACACCGCCTCGCGATCCTCCACGCCCTCTGCAAGCCGCAGACGATAGCGGCCTACCTCGGCGCGAACGCGAGCACGAGAAGAAACTGCCGGCGGCTGGGAAGTAAGGCGAGGAAGATAGTAATCGGCTGTGGGGACCGTGGAATGACCTGAATTAACCGGAGATTTTTCGGCTGTATGCGGATTCACGGGAGTAGTATCCTCCTCGTTCTGTAATAGGACGATGAATCAGGCGCAAACGCAGTGCAAATTCTTCTCCAATCCGTAACTGAACAATAATGAAATCGCGTCCTGCCTCATTTTTCTCTCATATTCGATGCGCTTTATGCGCCCCAGGCATACTACGGCGTATAGATCCGCACGTAATCCACCAGCATGTTTCCTGGAAGCACCGTCTTTGAATCCACATTGCCCGGCCAGCTTCCGCCCACAGCCAGGTTCAGAATCACAAACTCCGGACCCATGTCGAAGGGCCACGGCGTAATGCTTCCGTTGCTGTACACAAGATCCGATGTACTGAACGAGGCATAGATATTCGACGGATCATCGATGTAGTACTGAATCTTTCCCTTCGTCCAGATCATGCCGTAGGTATGCCAGTCCGCCGCCGAAAATCCCGCGGGGTGATATTGCTGTGTTCCGTTCCCTTCATGATTGCCGCTGGTGCCACCATGCACTGAGCCGGCAATCCAGTCGTACCCTGGCGGCTTTCCGCCCACATACGGTGGCGGATTGCTGCCGTCGATGTGCTCCATAATGTCCAGTTCGCCGGACGCAGGCCAGTTCACAGTCTTAATATTGTTCCCCAGCGTCCAGAACGCAGGCCACATTCCCTGTGACTCCGGCAGTTGCATTCGCGCCTCAATACGCCCGTACATAAAGCTGAATAACCCAGCCGACTTGAGCCGCGCCGAAGTGTAGGTGGCCGCTCCCGCAGTGGGCTGTCGCGCCTGGATGTGAAGATAACCATCCGAGCTTGCATACGCATTCGGGCTCGCAGTGGAACACGGCGCAATGTTCGAACCCCACGCACAATAGGTTTCCTGCTCGTTGTTGCCGCAGCAATTCGTGCCTGTATCGTAAGTCCACGTCGTCGGATTCGGCTCCGTATACATCGTGTCCGCCGTCCCGTTGAACTCATCGCTCCATACCAGCGTGCCCGACGGAATATTCGGCGCAAACGCCCGCGTAGCAACCGCACTGTTGTTGTAACTGCTCGCCGCGGCCATCGCCTTCACCGTTAGGTTCGATGCCACCAGGAACGGCGCTTCATAAACCTGGGAAGAGGTCGTCGGTGTGCTGCCATCCAGTGTGTAATAAATCGTGGCGCCGCTCGTTGTGCTCGCCAGGGTCGCAATCACTGCGCCATTCTGCGCAGTCGTCGTCGCCACCGTGGGTGCGGCCGCCATCGTCGCCGCCGGAGCGGGAGGCGTCTGCTGTCCGCCGCACCCGCCGCACATGAATACCCCCGCCAAAACAAACAAATGAAACATGAAAAACTCCCTAACGCATCATAGCGTCTCCGGCGTGACTATCCATAGAATCACCGCATCCCGGAAGCTCCGATGTATGGTCTTATTCCTTGCTGATATGCGTCTCGAATGCCTTCTTCAACCGTGGGCTCCCCGTATCTTCCACGGCCTTCGCAATTCTCGCCCGCAGCTCATCGCCCGGCTCTGGCTGCGCCAGCGCCTCAATCGCCGCCTCCGCCTCGCGCGCCTCGCCCTCAATCAGCCTAATCAGAAAATCCACTCCCTCAGGCAATCGCGTCAGCGCGATCGCACTCAGAAGCACGCCCATGAACCATGGATCATGGCACTTTTTATAGCTTTGAAGGAGCGCTTCCAGTGAGACCGGTAAATGCGTTCCCGCCAGCGCAAAAGCCGCCTCTGCTGCGGAATCATCCTCCGGCTCCAGAAAACGCGTCACAAATGAAATCGCATCCTCACGCTCAATCGTCAGCAGCGCCTGAAAGCACACGGCCAGCATCTCTTCCGGCTCTGGACCAGGCACAAGCGCCCGCAGCCGCAGCACTGGCACGGCAGGCTCGCCCAGTGCGGCAAGCGCTCGCACTGCCTCCATGCGCACGCTTTTATCCGCATCCGTCAGCGGCTCCAGTAGCAGCACCAGCAAATCCGGCGTAATCAATCCATCGCACGTCACCAGCGCCAGCGCGCAGTTGCCACGCAGCGTGCCCGCCGTATCGCTGCGCCCGCCCCACACCGGCTCATACTGGTGGAACGTCAACCCGCGCAGAAACACATCCTTGTCTCTGCATCCCAGCTTCGCCAGCGTTCTGCTCAGCGCATTCTTCGCCCAGCACTGCGGATCGCGCTTGACCGCATCCTCAAAAAATCGCTCAAACGCCGCCAGCACATGCGGCATCAGCTCACGCAGCTCATTCTCTTCCGTCAGCCGAGCCGCTTTGCCCACAAGATAGTTGCTGCGATTCCCCAGCATCTTCTTGACGAATGCAATCGAGACCGCATCCAGCTCGCGCCCCTTCAGCGCATCCAACGCCGCCATCTGCTCGTCAAAGCCCTTCGGCAAACCCGCATTGGATTCCGGACGCGCCATCTGAATCTCGTTTCAATAAAATCTAGCCGATCAACCCCGCAGCCACATCCCGCTCCGCCGCAGCAATGCTCTCCGGCTTGCCCATGTCGCGCCAATACGCCCCATCCACGCGATACGCCGCAATCTTCTCGCCAGCCGCAGCCAGCCCCCCCGCGAGTCTCAGATACTCAGGGATAATCGAAAACACTCCATCCTCATTCAGCAAATCAAAGATCCGCGGCGAAATCACATGGATCCCCGCAAACGCCAGCGCCTCTGCATCTGCAACAGGCCAAACCATCTCACGCTCGCCATCCTTTAGCACCCGCCCGCACAGCTCATCATGTTCATCGAACAACAGCGGCCTCGAAGTTTCCCGCGCCTGCACCGCCAGCGTCGCCAGCGCACCCTGCTCCGCATGCAGCCGCGCCATCGCAGCCAGATCAATCTCGCTCAGCACATCCACATTGTGCAGAAAAAAAGGCTCACCCGAATCGCGCAGAAACCAAGCCGCCTTCTTCAACCCGCCGCCCGTATCCAGCAGCACGTCTTCGCGAGAAATCGCAATCCGCATCCCAAAGCCGCCATGCGCCGCAAGATAGCTCTCCACCATCTCCGCAAAGTGGTGCGTGTTCACAATCACGTCTTCCACGCCAAAGCTTTTCAGCCGTGTCAGCGTAATCTCAAGCAGCGTTCGTCCCGCCACTTCCACCAGAGCTTTAGGCCTGTCATTCGTCAGCGGCCTCAGCCGCGTGCCCAGCCCAGCGGCCAGCACCATCGCCCGCTTCGGAACCGTGATAGCTGAAACTGTCACCGCCCCATCTTCTCCAGCTCCACGTGCTTCAACGCCACCTGCACACCAGCCTGCCCCCGCAAATGCTTTGCCAGTTCCTCGGCCAGAAACACGCTCCTGTGCTGCCCACCAGTACATCCAAAGCTCACCATCAGGTTTGAGAATCCGCGCTCGCGATAATTCGTCACTGCCGAATCCACCAGCGCCGCCGCATTCTCAAAAAAACTATGCACTTGTCCCTGAGCGTTCAGGTACTCCTTCACCGGCTCATCCTTGCCCGTCAGCTTCTTGAACCGCTCCTCGCGTCCCGGATTCGGCAAACTCCGCGCATCGAAAATAAACCCGCCGCCATTGCCCGACTCATCCTTCGGCGCATCGCGATGAAAGCTGAAGCTGAACACCCGCACCGTCAGCCCATGAGTCGTGTCGCCAAGCCCTTTCAGCTTCTCTGACTTCGACATTCCCGCCAACGCATCCAGCAGACTCGGCAGCGCAATCGGCAGCTTCACATTCGCCGCAAGCCACTCAAGATTCTTCAGCGCGTACGGCACACTCTGCAGAAAATGCGGCTTGCGCTCATAAAATCCACGGAACCCATACGCGCCCAGCGCCTGCAGAATCCTGACGTACACATACGCATAGTAGTGATGCAGAAACGCCGCGCGGTCCAGCGGAATATAGTTCGCCAGCGCATCCAGATAATCGTTCAGCAGCAACTCACGCGCCGCCGGCGGCAAGTCCGCCTTGCCATCAAAGAGCAGCGAAGCAATGTCATACTGCAGCGCGCCCTTGCGCCCGCCCTGGTAATCCAGAAAGTACGGTTTCCCATTGCGCAGCATGATGTTCCGCGACTGAAAATCTCGATACAGAAAATAATCATGCGGAGCCGTCAGCAGAAAACGCGTCAGCCTGCTGAAATCATCCTCCAGCGCCTGCTCGTTAAACGGAATCCCCGCCAGCCGCAAAAAGTAGTACTTGAAATAATTCAGGTCCCAGTTGATCGATTGCCGGTCAAAGCTCGCCCGCGGATAGCAGGCCTTGTAATTCAAGTCCCCGCCCGCCTCCACCTGGAAGCGCGGCAGCTCCGCCACAGCCTTGCGATACGCATCCATCGCCTCCGGCGCAAGCTCCTCGCCATTGCGATGCGCATTCAGATAATCGAACAGCGTTACATCGCCCAGGTCCTCTTCAATGTATGCGCCGTGCCCAAGATCCTCGGCATAAATCTCCGGAACCGGCAGCCCACGCCGCCGAAAGTGCTTTGAAAACTCCAGAAACGCCTGGTTTTCCTCGCGCACCGGACCCAGCACGCCAATCGCGCTCGTCTCTCCGCCGGTGAGCCGCACAATCACGCGGCCAGATCCGCCAAGTTGTCCCTGCAATGCCCGGACGTGCTCCGGCTGGGTATGAAAATGCTGCTCGAAAAGGCGCTTGAGAACTTCCATGCTTGCTTTTTCCGGGGGAAAAGTCGATTGCTGCTTCCCATGAAGATAGCGGCGCAGCCTTCCACGGCGCAAGGTTTTGCTCCACGTCAGCCACTCGCCTGGAACCCGAATGACAAACCTTCCGCCTGGGCAATTTGACTACTTCGCTATCATGGAGATATGACGTCTCCTGCGCTCACAGGCCCGCAAGCTACGAAATCTAACACAAATCGTGTCGCCACCAGCGCGCAGGATCACCCGCTCATCCAGCTTCTCGCCACCCGCATCGCCATCATCGATGGCGCCATGGGCACCACCATCCGTACCTACAACATGACGGAAGCCCACATCCGCGGCGAGCGCTTCAAAGACGCCCCAAAAGACCTCCTCAACAACGGCGACATCTTCTCGCTCACCCAGCCTGAAATGATCGGCGACATCCACCGCCGCTTCCTCGAGGCCGGCGCGGACATCATCGAGACCAACACCTTCGGCGCAACCTCCATCTCGCAGAGCGAGTTCTTCGTCGATGACCCCCGCGAGCACGGCGGCCGCAAAGACCCAGCCTTCTATCAAAAGATCATCGACGACAAGTTCCTCAACGATCTCGCCTGGGAGATCAACTTCGAGTCCGCGCGCCAGTGCCGCTACTGGGCCGACAAGGTCGCAGCAGAGACAGGCCGCCCGCGCTTCGTCGCCGGAGCCATCGGCCCGCTTACGGTCTCGCTCTCCAACTCGCCCGACGCCGACGACCCCGGCTTCCGCGTTGTCACCTTCGATCAGGTCCGCGACGCGTACAAGCATCAAACCCGCGCGCTCATCGCCGGCGGCGTCGATACCCTGCTCGTCGAAACCATCTTTGATTCGCTCAACGCCAAAGCCGCACTCGTCGCCATCCGCGAGGTCTTCGATGAAGGTGGCCTCAGCGGAACACCGCGTGAACTCCCCATCATGATCTCCGCTGCCGTCGGTCGCGGCGGGGAAACCATGATCTCCGCGCAAACCGTCGAAGCCTTTTGGAACGCAGTCGAGCATGTCCGCCCGCTTTCTGTCGGCCTCAACTGCTCACTCGGCCCGGACCTCATGTATCCGTTCCTCTCCGAGCTATCGCAGAAAGCCCAGGCTGCCGTCTCCTGCTACCCCAACGCCGGCCTGCCCAATCCGCTCTCGCCCACCGGCTTCGATCTCGGTCCGCCCGACATGGGCAAGTATCTCGGCGAGTTCGCGCACGGCGGCCTCATCAACATCGCCGGCGGATGCTGCGGCAACACGCCGGAACACATCGCCGCCATCGCCAAGGCGCTCGAAAACCTGCCTCCGCGTCCGCTGCCGGAAGCCGTGCTCCACCATGCCGCTCTGCAGCCGCAGGTCGAAGCGGTTAAGCCTCTCAGACTCTCCGGCTCGCAGCCCTTCACCCAACAGCCCGGCTCCTACATCATGATCGGCGAGCGCACTAACGTAGCAGGCTCGCCCAAATTCGCCAGGCTCATCAAAGAAGGCAAGTACGAAGAAGCCGTCGCCGTCGCCCGCCAACAGGTTGAGAACGGCGCAAACGTGATTGACATCTGCATGGACGAAGGCATGATCGACGGCGTCGCCGCCATGACGCGCTTCCTGCTCCTCCTGGCTTCGGAGCCTGAAGTCGCCAAAGCCCCCTTCATGGTTGACTCCTCCAAGTGGGAGGTCATTGAAGCCGGCCTGCGCTGCCTCCAGGGCAAAGGCATCGTCAACTCCATCTCGCTCAAAGAGGGCGAAGAAAAATTCCGCGAGCGCGCCGCCACGGTCCTCAAGTTCGGCGCAGCCGTCGTCGTCATGGCATTCGACGAGCAGGGCCAGGCTGCCTCTTTCGAGGAAAAGATCCGCATCTGCAAGCGCGCCTATGACATCCTCGTCAATGAAGTCGGCTTTCCACCCGAGGACATCATCTTCGATCCCAACATTCTCACCGTTGCCACCGGCATGGAGGAGCACAACAACTATGCCGTCGATTTCATCAACGCCACGCGCTGGATCAAGCAGAACCTCCCTCACGCCAAGGTCTCAGGCGGCGTGTCAAATATTTCGTTCAGCTTCCGCGGCAACAACAAGGTCCGCGAAGCCATGCACTCGGCATTCCTCTATCACGCCATCGGCGCCGGCATGGACATGGGCATCGTCAACGCCGGCATGCTTGAGGTCTACGAGGAGATCGAGCCGGAGCTGAAGGTTCTCGTCGAAGATGTCCTCCTCAATCGCCGCCCTGACGCAACAGAGCGTCTCGTCGAACTCGGCGAAAAGCTCAAGGCCGAAGGCGGCAGCGCCGGTGCAGCAGCAGAAAAGAAAGCCGAAGAGTGGCGCAACGGCACAGTCGAAGAGCGTCTCTCGCATGCCCTCGTCAAAGGCATCGACGAGTTCATCAACCAGGACACAGAAGAAGCGCGCGCCAAGCTTGGCCGCCCGCTCGCCGTCATTGAAGGTCCGCTCATGGCCGGCATGTCCGTCGTCGGAGATCTCTTCGGCGCAGGCAAAATGTTCCTTCCGCAGGTCGTCAAATCTGCGCGCGTCATGAAGAAGTCCGTCGCATACCTCACACCCTTCATGGAGGCCGAGAAAGCCTCGCTCGCAGCACAGGGCTACGAGATCAAGACACAAGGCAAGATCGTTCTCGCCACCGTCAAAGGCGACGTGCACGACATCGGCAAGAACATCGTCGGCGTCGTCCTCGCATGCAATAACTACGAAGTCATCGACATGGGCGTCATGGTCCCTGCCGAAAAAATTCTCGAGCGCGCCAGGGAAATCAAGGCCGACATAATCGGCCTCAGCGGCCTCATCACGCCCTCACTCGACGAGATGGTTCACGTCGCTCGCGAGATGGAGCGCACCGGCTTCAAAGTTCCTCTACTCATTGGCGGAGCCACCACCAGCCGCGCGCACACCGCCGTTAAAATCGCGCACCACTACAGCCAGCCCGTCGTACACGTCCTTGACGCCAGCCGCGCCGTACCCGTCACCACCACCCTGCTCAGCGAAGACGGTAAAGCCGCCTTCGTCGAGAAACACAACGCTGATTACGAAGCCCTGCGCAAGGCCCACGCCGCGCCAAAACAGAAGCTCTTTTCCATCACGGAAGCACGCACCCGCCGCACCCCCATCGAGTGGCGCGCCGAAGACATCCCGCAGCCTGAATTCACCGGCGTCCGCGTCCTCGACAACTTCCCTCTCGCCACACTCCGCCAGTACATCGACTGGACGCCTTTCTTCCATACATGGGAGCTGAAAGGCGTCTACCCGCGCATCCTCGATGACCCCAGGCAAGGCGAGGAAGCCCGCAAAATCTTCGCCGACGCCAACAAACTGCTCGACAAATTCATCGCTGAAAATCTCATCACCGCGCGCGCTATCTACGGCTTCTTCCCCGCCAACGCCCTCGGCGATGATATTGAGTTGTACACCGATGAATCGCGAACCGAAGTCCTCTCCATCTTCCGCAATCTCCGCCAGCAAACCGATCACGGCGGCAACGAACCCTGCCGCTCGTTAACTGACTTCATCGCGCCCAAGGAAACCGGCCTCGCCGATCACATCGGCGGCTTCGCCGTCACCAGCGGCTTCGGCCTCAAAGAGCTCGTCGTAAAATACAAATCCGAACACGACGATTACAACGCCATCATGGCTGAAGCCGTAGCAGATCGCTTGGCAGAAGCCTTCGCCGAGTGCCTCCACAAGCGCGTGCGCGACGAGTGGGGCTATGGTCGCGCCGAAAACCTCTCGCCTGAAGACTTCATCCACGAGAACTATCGCGGCATCCGCCCAGCGCCCGGCTACCCCGCCAGCCCGGACCACACGGAAAAAGGCACTCTCTGGAATCTTCTCGATGTCGAAGAAAAAACCGGCATCCTGCTCACGGAATCTTTCGCCATGTGGCCCGGCTCCAGCGTCAGTGGTCTGTACTTCGCACATCCGGAGTCGCGCTACTTCTCGCTCGGCAAAATCGGACGCGACCAGGTAGAAGACTACGCCGCGCGCAAAGGCATGACTCTCTCTGAAACCGAGCGCTGGCTCGGACCAAATCTCAACTACGATCCGTCTTAATCCGCCCAGGTTCTCATGCAGGTTCCCATAGAGCTGCGCGCGGCGCACACAACGCGCCGCCTGAGCGGAGTGTGCCTACTTCGCCGTCAGCGCCGCCACCGGCACCAGCATGTCTTCCTTGCGTTGGATAAGGTTCGTAGCATTCAGCGTGGCCAGCTCAAACCCATGCCCATGCGTAATCGCATCCGTCGGGCAAGCCTCCACGCAGTAGCCGCAGAAGATGCAGCGGTTGTAGTCGATGTTGTAAACCTTCGCATACCGCTCAGACGACGAAATCCGCTTCTCGGCCGTATTCTCGTCCGCTTCGATATAAATGCAGTTCGAAGGGCAAGCCGCGGCGCACAGAAAGCACGCCACGCATTTCTCTAGGCCGTTCTCATCGCGCTGCAGCACATGCGCTCCGCGAAAACGCTGTTCAAATTTCGCGCCGCGCAGCGGCCCCGGCCCATCCGGATAGTTCTCCACCGTCGTCGGCTGCAGCATCTCCCCGAAGGTGATGCTCATGCCCTTGGCAATGGCAGCAATGTTCCGCACGATCGACATGCTCACAGTATACGATGAATGCCGAAGGAGTTCCGTAATGTCTCATTCTGCTTCACGGCTCACTCAGAAAATTACAATCTTCGCCGCGCTGGTCGCTGTCTCCATGTCTGCCTGGTCCCAATCCCAGAACCCGCCCGCTCCCAGTTCCACGCAGGAGATGGGCCCAATGCACCACAGCGACAAACCCGCAGGCCCGGCCAGCCCGCTCAAAATCACCATAGGCGCGCAATCGGCTGAATTCACGCCAGAAAAACTAGCCGCCCTGCCTCACACCACCATCACTGTCTTCAACGGCCACGCTAACGCCAACCAGACCTTCTCCGGCGTCCCGCTCATCGAACTCCTTAAACCACTCGGCGTCACCGATCAGCCAAAGGGAAAAGACTTTCGCCTGTACATTGAAGCCGAAGGCTCCGACGGCTACGTCGTCGTCTACTCCATCGCTGAAATCACGCCTTACATCCACGATGGAACCGTCATCGTAGCTGACACTCTCGCCGGCAAACCCATCGCCGACAACGGCCCCTTCCAGCTGGTCGCCACCGGCGAAAAGCACCCCGCGCGCTGGGTTCGTAATCTCGTCGCCATTCGCGTCCTCCACGCCGAATAACTTAACCGGCGCGCAGCAAAAGCGCCGCAGAAAAAAGCCTGCCGGAATCATTCCCGGCAGGCTCTCGTCTTGATCTGACTTTTTTACTGCGGATGCTTTTCCTCCGGGCGCTGCGGCTTCGGCTGCGGCTTTTCCTGCGGCTTGCGCTCCTGTTGCTGATGTTGCTGCTGGTGTTGTTGTTCAGTCCGCTGTTGCTGATGCATCTGCTCGGTCTTCGGCTGCTGAGCCTGCTTCTGTTGCGCGACTCGCGGCTGCTGTTCCTGGCGACCCTGTTCAGCCTTCTTCTGCTGCTGCACTTGCTTCTGCTGATCAACCTTTTGCTGCTGTTGCTGATGCATCTGTTCCGTCTTCTGCTGCTGGTCTTGGCGCTGCTGCTCCGCGCGTTGCTGCGGAGTCTGCTGCTCGGGTCGCGCCTGTGCAGGCTCTCCGGGGCGCGCTGGTTCACCGGGCCGCTGCTGCGCCTCCGCCGCGCGCTGCCCCGGCGCAGCCACACGCTGCTCGGGCCGCACTGCCGCATAGTGAATCATCGGCGGAGGAGCCACATGCTTATCTGCTTCCAACGGACGGCTCGCCACCGCCATCTCCGGCCGGCCGCGGTTCACTGATACAAAGTTGTTCCGGTTAACCTGTGCATCCCGAACCAACTGCACCTGCGCGGCCATCGGCGGAGTATGCCGCTCATGAAGCGCAACCAACTCCGACGGATGCGGACGGTACGTCACTCCACCCGGCCCGCCGTTGTAGCTCACATTGTTCACCGTTACGTTGCGCACGTTATACGAGTACACATTCCTCACCACGGTCGTGTTGATGTTGTTCACCGTGCGGTTATACGCAAAGTTGTTGCCATTCCAGTAGCCGCCCTGGTAGCCAGATCCCACATACCCAAAGCCATAATTAATGCCGCCGTAATAGCCAATATGGCGCCCCCAGTAGCCGGGATAATATGCATACCTCCCGCTACGATAGCCCCAGTAACTCGGCGTCCACAGCGCGCCCTGGTACGGAGCATTTACCCACGCACCCGGCACCCAGTAATAGCCCGCTGACGTATAGTTCCAGTTGCCCGGCGTCCAGATGTATCCATCGCCCGGGCATGCCGGCTGTTGATACGTCGGCAGCTCCGGAGGCGGCTGCTGCGCGTAAGTTTCTGCCTCCTGCCCATACCCTGTATCCGCGTTGTACTCAGAATCGGGATACGTGCTTGCCACTGTAGTCGCGGTCGGAGCCTGATACGAATCTCCCGCACCGCTTCCCGCACTTGCCGTCATTGCAGTTGGCGCAGCAGCAGGTGCTACCTGCGTAGGCGCAGCTCCTGAGGAGGTCGTACTGGTGTTCGATATTGGGACCACATTCGCATTCGCCGGGTCTTCCGTCGAGCTCGCATCCGCAGTCTGTTGTTGATCCTGAGTTGGATTAGAAGTATTTGCGTTGTCTGGATTCTGGCCGCTCTTGCAACCAGCGATATACAGCGTGAGAGCCACCGAAAGTGGAACGAAAAACACCGGTTTCAAATATAGCTTCATATAATCTACCTTTCCAGGAGTTTGGATGCCCGCGTGATTTTATCTGTTGTATCTGTGCATCGGGCTCGCCATTCTCCAATCATTTAGACACGCCGTAAATGCTTAGTTATGCGCTGGCTTCGCCCCCGGCGGAAACGACTTTCCCTGGTTATTCGCCGGCGGTGTCGTCACCACCCTGCGCTGCGGCTTAGCATCCGGGTGCAACCTCTGCTGGCACATTTCAGACTCCTGTCCGCGCGCCATGCCACCCGCCGGCACCTGCGCGCTGCAAAGCCGATCCTTCATCGCCTCAGCATCCTTTCCGCTCAGCGATTGCGTCCGCTCCAGCCCCCGCTGTGGGTCACGATCGTAGCGAAACACATAATCCTGCGCCGGCTTCTGCGTGCCGAAATCGAAATGACTCCACGCTCCCAGAAACTCGCCACCATCTGTCCCCGGCAGCACCGCATACACTTGCGTCTCCGTCACACCCTGCCCCACCGCCATTGTCCACACCGGCAGCGTCTGTTCGCCTCGCATCCACCGCGCGGCAAAAGTATGCTGCGTCGCGTCGTAGTACAGAGCCGTAAAGTAAGTCGTCGCCGCGCACTCTCTGCAGTCGTCGTACAGCACCGTCAATTCACGCGCCCCACCCGGAGCAAACTGAATCGGCTCCTGCCAGCGCAGATTTACGCCCTTCAGGATGCTCGTCACCATCTTGTTCTTCAGCGACACACTCCAGACGTGAAACGCATCGTTCGCCGGCGAAGCGCCTGAGTCCCCGCGCTCCGTCGTCACCACCAGCGCCGCGTCATACAGCACGCCAATCTCGCGAATCGCAGTCCACTTCTCTCCCTGCAGCGCCCGCGTCACCCACAAAATAACGTCCTGGTCCTTGCTCTCACCTGAGCCATCCGGATGGAAGTCCACCCAGCGAAAGGTGTCGGATTGTGCTCCAAGTTGTCCTCCATCCAGAATCGTGCATAGGAGAGCAAAGAGCGCAATAAGTCGAAACCACTGCATCTTCAGCCAATTTTCCTTAAAAGCTGCTCGACTTTACCGATTGTTTCCTCTCCGCCATAGACACTTTCGCGAACTGCGTCAAAGAGGTCGCTGTAAGCTCGAAATTTCTTGATACGCTCCTGATCGATCTCCCCGTTCGACATTGCAGGCCAGTTATTGGCGAATGAATCCAAAATTGGACGTCCGTCTTTCCACAATTGAAGTGTTATCGCGCGGTTATCCCCGGATACGATCAACCAAATGTGGAAACTATACCCTTCTTCCAGGTCGACCGAAAACTCATCCCGTCCCAAAGGGTTGGCCATGATCCGCCACCAAAGTTTGTGGTCGCGGGTCTTTGTCAAGAGCTCTTGAGCAAGTTGATCGATCCGCTCGTTCATCGCTTTTCCTCCCCATCGATCATTCGGCGAAGCCGTCCTTGGATGGCGCTCAACTCCTGAACGGTATTCAATGTCTCGCTAATCAGGAGCTTCTTAGCTTCTGCATTCAACGGGAATTGACCCGTACCGAGAAAGTCTGCCCATCGTCTGCAACTTGATTCGACATTCCTCAGTCTATCCGCATCCGCCGCGAGAATATCGGCAAACTCCTCCCGATCTCTGGGAATCCGAAACATCAGTTCGCGCAACTGAATTCCCGCTTCAGTATGGCGCTCATACAAAACGGAAATGTTTAACTGTTCAGCGATCCGAACAATTTCTACCATTGCATTCGCAACGTTGCGTTGGTAGACCGAATTCTTCGCGTCAATCGCAGCCTTCTTTGCACCGGTTGCCTGCCAAATCGCGCCGGCTGTCAGCGCCAATCCTGCTACACCAACTCCAGAGTTGGTCCAATCGAATAAGTCATGCATGGCTCGGTCCTTCTTAACTAACAGAATACCGCGAATAATGAGTTGGCTAAATTCCCAGCTTCGCCCACAGCGTATCCACCCGCCTCTTAGTCTCCGCGTCCATCTCAATCATCGCCGGCCACGTCCGCTCAAATCCCTCAGCCTTCCACTTTCGCGTCGCATCAATGCCCATCTTCGATCCATAATTCGGCAGCCGCGAAGCATGATCCAGCGAATCCACCGGCCCCAGCGTGAACTGAACATCGCGCTCTGGATCTATGTTATTCGCCACCCGCAGCGTCACCTCGCCAAGGTCCTGCACATCGCAATCCTCATCCACCACAATCACGCACTTGGTAAACATCGCCTGCCCCAGTGACCAGATCGCGTTCATCACCTTCCGCGCCTGCCCCGGATAACTCTTCCGTATCGAAACAATCATCAGGTTATGAAAGACGGCCTCCACCGGCAAATGGATGTCCACCAGCTCGGGAATCTGCATCTTCATCGCCGGCAGAAAAATCCGCTCCACAGCCTTGCCCATCCACGCATCCTCCATCGGAGGCTTGCCCACAATCGTCGCCGCGTAAATCGGATTTTTCCTGTGCGTAATCGCCGTCAGATGAAAGACCGGATACTCATCCTCCATCGTGTAAAAGCCGGTGTGGTCACCAAACGGACCCTCCGTCCGCATCTCGCCCAGCTCCACATAACCCTCCAGCACAATCTCCGCCTGCGCCGGCACTTCGAGATCGACCGTCTCGCACTTCACAATCTCCAGCGGCTTGCCGCGCAGAAATCCCGCAATCAGAAACTCCTCCACCTCTGGCGGCGCAGGCACAATCGCCGCAAAGGTCGTCGCCGGATCAGTCCCAATCGCAACCGCCACTTCCAATCGCGACCCCTTCAGATTCCCCAGCGCCACCTGCGGCAACCCACCTATCGGTCCATCGGGAATAGTCACAGTCCCGCCAGCACTCTCCGCCATAGCAGCCACACTCGCCGTCCGCACATCGCCGCTCGCGTTCGCCGCCGCAACCGCTCTCAGCGCATTGCGATAGTGCTCCGCCGCCACCTTCTGCCGCTGCCAATGCATCCCCGTAGTCTGCCCGTCATATACCTGCATCCGGTACATGCCCATGTTGCGCTTGCCCGTCTTCGGGTCGCACGTAATCACGCACGGCAGCGTAATAAACCGCCCGCCATCCTGCGGCCAGCACTTCAAAACCGGAAACGCATTCAGATCGAAGCCGTCCTTCAGAATCACTTCCTTGCAAGCCGCATCTTTCGCGCTCACCGTCTTCGGGAATGCATTCGTCAGCTCGCCCAGTTGCGGCAGCATCTTCAGCTTGTCCAGAAAGCCGCCCGTAGGAGGCTTCATGTTGATCAGCCCACTGATGCGCTCGGCAATTTCATCCACCTTATTCACGCCCAGCGCCAACGCCATCCGCCGCTCGCTGCCAAACTGGTTCATCAGCACCGTCTGACCCGGAAAACCCTTCACGCTCTCAAACAGCAGCGCCGGCCCGCCATCCCCATGCTTGCCGCCTTTGCTCTTCGAAACGCGATCCGTAATCTCAGTCATCTCCAGCTCCGGAGAAACCTCTTCTCGAATGCGCTTCAACTCGCCATGCTTCTCCAGCGTCTTAATCCAGTCGCGCAGATCCTCGTATGCCAATGCCATCTCCCTCAGTAACAACCTCCATATTAAAACTCACATCCCACCTCAAACTTGGTACTATTGCAACGCAAATGCTCCGGCGCGATATTTTCGTCTTACGTAACGACCGCTTCACCAATATCACTATCTCTTTGACATTCCTTTAAACTCTCCGCCCGTCCAACAGCAGTTCCGTAAAAGGAGACCGTCATGAGCACCACCCCAAAATCGCCCTCATCTCGTCACGCCGTCCATACAACTCATACTCGCCACGCCGCACAAGACTACCCAATCCGCCCCTACTTCAAGCGCCGCAAAGTCTTCTCTGCCGGCGCGCGCGCAGCCCGCAAGTCCAGCACCACCACCTGGAGCGTCCCTGACCTCACCGCCGCCTATAACTGGCCCACAAACCTCGCCGGCGGCGGCGTCATAGGCATCGTCGAACTCGGCGGCGGCTGGGTCCAGTCCGACATGGACGCCTACTTCCAGTCCATCAATCAACCCACGCCCAGCATCACCGATGTCTCCGTCGACGGCACTACGAATGACCCCAACCAGTCCGTCGGCTCGGCCGATGACCCCGATTACGAAGTCGCCCTCGACATCCAGGTCGCCGGCGCCTCTTATTACGCAGCCACCGGCCAGGCAGCCACCATTCGCATGTACTGGTCGCAGGACATCGCCACAGCCGTGCAAAAGGCTACCTCCGATGGCGTCGATGTCATCACCATCTCCTGGGGAGCGGACGAAGCCTCCTGGGGCACAACCGCCGCGGAAGCAATGGACTCCGCCGCACAAGCCGCCACAACCGCAGGCATCGTCGTCTTTGGCGCCGCCGGCGACAACGACTCCTCAGACGGCGGCTCCTCAGCCGCAAACGTCGATTGCCCTGCCTCCTGCCCGCACGTCATCGGCTGCGGCGGAACTACCAAAACCCAGACCAGCGAGATCGTCTGGAACGACAACCCGGGCCAGACCAATGGCGAAGGCACCGGCGGCGGCTACTCCACCATCTTCCCCGTGCAGTCCTGGCAGATCAACGCACCGCTTGCACCCAGCGGCACGCAATACGGCACCGGCCGCATGGTCCCAGACATCTCAGCCAACGCCGACCCCAACACCGGCTATCAGATGTACGTCCACGGCGCATCCACCGTCGTCGGCGGCACCTCAGCCGTAGCCCCGCTCTACGCCGGTCTCTTCGCATCCTTCGGAACCAAGCTCGGCCTGAGTGCCACCGGCGCCACGCAGGGATTCGTCACCCCTATCCTCTGGGCAAACCAGTCAGCCTTTACTGACATCACCCAGGGTTCAAACGGCTACTACGACGCAGCGGTAGGCCCAGACCCCTGCAGCGGCATCGGCGTCCCCATCGGCACCGCCATCGCCGCATTGTTCCCCTCAACCCAGTCGTAAGAATCGAAGCGGTTGCCAATCCTTGCGCAGCCTCATTGTTCAGCCTCATCGCGCAAGGATGGGCAACACAAAAGTAAGCTGTGTCATCCTGAGCGTTTTCAGGCGGAGCGAAGGACCTGCTTTTGTATTTGGTTTCTCGTTCCCTCATTACCTGCTTTTCACCGTCATCGTCTTCGCATCCGCCAGCGGAATCGAATACACCCGTTGCGTCGCCGTCAGCACCAGCAGCGTATTCGTCGCCGGAATAAACCGCGCGGCACGCGGCAAATGATCCAGCGTCACACGCATCACCTCAGCGCCATTCGCCGCGTTGTACACAATCATCTCCTGGTCGCGATTATTCACCGCCAGCAGGCCCATCTTGCCGTCTCCCGCCAGCACACGTCCATAAAACGCCGCCGTCCGCACCCCGTCTGAGACCCGGTACACCACCGTGTTGTTCACGTTCCCATGCACCGCCGCATAGTCGCCATACACCGCAACCCAGCGCGCATCATCGTCCCCCGGCCGTGTCGGTGTATGCAGCACCCGCTGAATTTCCCCAGTACGCGCGTTCACAATCTCCACCAGCAGCCCTGACTGCACCCACTCCTTCATCGTGTCGCTGGTCTTCACCAGCTTGGCCCCATTGTGGCCCTCTTCGCTTTCTCCGGTCTCGGAAAGCAGGTTCGTCACCATCATCAGTGAACCGTCATTCGTCCCATAAATATCCGGCGTATTGTGCGGAAACTTTTTTTGCCACAGCTCCGCGCCTGTGATCGGATCCTGAACATGGAGCACCGTATTCCACGAGCTTCCGGAATTGTTCTTGTCCAGTACTTCCAGTGTTGTGATCACGCCCCCGGAAATCGACTGATACTTTTCGAACTTCGCGCCATCTGTGCTCTTCTTCGTCGCCGGATCAAACGAAACAATCGCACCCGCCTTCTGATGCGCCATCTTCAGCCGCATCAGAATTTGATTGCTATCCGTAAATTTCATTGAGGTGAAAGGCCGCGTCACGGTCACAAGCGAATTGCTGGACAAATCCCACACCACCCCGCGCGAGCCGTTTGAGTAAGCAAGATACTTCCCATCAGGACTGAAATCTCCCGCCGCAATCGGCGAAAGCGGCCGGACAGGCAAATCGACAGCATGTCCCTGAGCCCCTCCCAAATCCTTCACCACAATCTGGCCCATCGGCGTCTCGCTCGCATAGGTCGAGTCATAAACATCCACGGCCGTCATTTTGAACACCGCGGTGGGCTTGCCCGCAGCCGCTTCAAAAAGCACTGCGGGATTATCGCCCAGCGGTCCGACCAGCACATCGTCGCCGTGCGTTGTCTGCTCCAGCCACTGGTCGCCCAGCATAAACTGCCCAAGTTTTTCACCTGTCGGAAAGTTCGCCACGCACACCGGCATCAAAAAACCGCCTGTCTTCTGTTGCTGCGTCTTTCCGCATGTAAACGCAATCTTGTTCGATCCCACAAACGCAACGCGCCCCAGGTAAATGTCGGTCAAAGACCCGCGAAGCGCAATCGGCATCCGGCGATCGAGGTCGTAGGCCAGGGCTTTGCTCGCGCCAGCAACAATCAGCATCGTATGCCCGTCAGGCGTATAGAAAATCCTCACTGACTCCCAATACGGCGGATATTCATCCCACTTCTTGTTTTCGTAGTAAATCTTTTCGCTATCTACATCGATAAACGTCAGGCCAATCCCCTTCTCGCCGGAGTTGATGCACACATACGTCCTCCCGTCCGGCGAAAGACTGTGTACCGGGCAGCCCGTGTAATCGATCAGTTCATGCACGCTCTCCCGCTCATGCGTAGCCACGTTCCACGTTTCCACGCGCATGGAGCCATAGCGGATCGTCACCCGCGTGGAATCAGGCGAAAATTGCGCCGCCTCCGCATTCTCCGCATCAATCGTGAACAATAGCTTGAGCGGATTGCGGCTCAGCACATGCACCGCGCTCTCTTCCTGCGCCAGCACGTAGTTGCCGTCCGGGCTAAAGCGAACCTCGTCCAGCGAAGGCCGGATCGGTGGCGTCAGCACAACAGACTTCAGCCCCGATGTCGCATCCACCTGCCAGTGAAAGGAATCGCCGCGCAGCTTTTTCTGGAAATCCAGAAAGCTCGGCGATGACGAAGACTGTGACGACTTGCATGCCGCCGAAAGCGAATCCGACAACTTGTGCGCCGTTCTCACCCGCGCAATCAGTGACGTATCCGCTCCGCTCAGCGCGCGAAAGAACGAAACACTTCGTCCACGGTTGTCGGAAAGCCGGTCCAGGCTCTGAACAAATGCCGGCGGCGAGTACCCCGCGCGCGCCAGCGCATATAAGCCGACGCTATCAGCCTGCACCTCGGCCTTGTCCGCGTCATCCCAGGTCTCACTGGCTTTGGTCTTCCACGGTGCATTGATCAGCAGTTGCACCTTCTCCGCGATATCCGCTTTATCCGTCACCGCCGTAACGTTCATCAGCGTCTTCAGCTCGCGCGTGAACGTAATAGCCGTCACATGGGTATAAATGTGCCCAATCTCATGCGACAGCACCCCCGCAACTTCATCCTCGCTCCGCGCATCTGTGATCAACTTGCTGCTTACATACACATAACCGCCTGACGTCGAAAACGCATTCGCCTCGTCTGACAGGTACACGCGAAACGTGAAGTGAATCGCCGTCGGCGGCAACTGCGCCAGCAGCTTCTGGCCAATCCGTGCCAGCTCCGCGGAGTCCTTGTCAGGCAGCAGGTAATACTCTGAGTCCTGCTGATCCGCCTGAACCTCCCCCAGCCACTGTTCCTGCTGCTCAGAGAAGATATTCGGCTTGTTGACCTTGTATTGGGGTTCAGGAAGCGTGCAGGCAGATTGCTGAGCTGCAATCGAACCCGCAATGAAAAGAACACACAGGCAAAGAAGCGAACGGGAAACGTACATAGAGTTTTCCAGAAATGGCTTGAAGGATGAGACATCCTAGCACGAAACCGGCAGCACTCTCACTCTCTTTTTGTGGGTCAAAAACAGCAAGGAGTGGGAATACCCCCCCCTAGAATCGCAACGTTCTTACCCACCAATCACTAGGCTTTCAACAGCCTCCTATGCAACTCCTCCAGCAAATGTCCCCGCGTCTCCGGATAAGCAAACAGCACCACGAAGAAGAACTGCGTCGCAGTCAGCACCAGCTAAGTATTCGTCTCAGGAATAAACGTAACCGTCCGAACATAACCATCGCCAACAGATTGAGACAATCTAATGACATAGAGATGACGGCTATCCCGCCTCTAGGGAGTAACATAAGCTGCATCGAAAATATTATTCATGGTGATCTAATGAAATCATTTCGCACGATCTTCGCTAAAGATATGGATGCCGTATCTCTCAAAAGTGAGATGGAGACTTACGGATACGTATTCATCCGAGACCTGATGCCGAAAGAGGACTTGGACAGGCTCCTCAGCGATATGATCGGCATTGCATCAGACGAGGGCTGGATGATCGAAGGGTCCACACCATCGGACCGCATCGCAAATCCCGTCATGGCATGCTTCGATCCAGAGCCAAAATATAAGCAGGCCGCAACTCGCGCGTTCTGCTTGGAGCGACTCCATGCGTTAACGCATCATCCGGTACTGACCGATGTGATGAAGCTACTTGTGGGGCCGCGCCTTTTAGTACATCCCAAGCCCTTTGCACGGATCATCTTCCCGAACTGCGAGCCCGCCCTTTTGCATGCGCATCAGGACAACTCGGGAATTGCAGGAAGCCCCGAAAGCTATACAGCGTGGATGCCGATGCATGACTGCCTGCAGGGACAAGGGACGCTTGAGATCAAGGAAGGGTCGCACCTTTTTGGGCTTCTATGCAACGACGGATACATCAAGCCGGAAACAGCCCCGGGAGGCGATTGGGTTGGCGGGCGGATCGATGCAGGAGATGTGGTAATTTTTCACAGCTTGGCGGTGCATAGATCCACGCTGAGTACCTCCAACCAGCTCCGTTGTTCGGTGGATTGCCGGTTTCAAAGCTATGACGAAGCCGTCTCACCGCTCGAGATCGTCTTTCCCAACCGGGCTAAAGGCGGACGAACCTGGGAAGCCACCTATGCGGACTGGACGCATGAAGATTTGAAGTATTATTGGCGCGATTTGCCTTTGCGTCTAAAGCCTTCTGTGGCCGAGCTGGCCGCGCAGGCGGAGAAGGCTGAAAGTCCTGAAAAGCGACTTCGTTATACAACGATCATGGAACTGATTGAGCAAGAGATTCCCATGCTGGTGTACTGAGCAGACCTGGACGAGTGGAAATCGCCTTCGGCAGAAACTGATCCAGAATCGCAGCGCACCTTCCAGTTCTGTCTAGGCCTTCAACAACTTCCTCTGCAGCTCCTCCAGCGACTGCCCCCGCGTCTCCGGATACGTAAACAGCACCACGAAGAACTGCACCACGGTCATCGCCGCAAAGAACGTAAACGGCGCGCTCCTGCTCACATTCGCCACAACTACCGGAAACACCAGTTGCAGAATCGTATTCATCACCCAGTGGCTTGCATTTCCCACTCCCTGCCCTTTGCTGCGCACCGAGTTCGGAAATACCTCGCCGATATACACCCAGATCACCGCGCCCTGGCTCAGCGCAAAAAACGCAATGTAAGTCACAAACAGCCACACCAGCGCCCCTGAATGCGCGCCAGTGATAAACAGCCACGAAACCGCAGCCAAACAAGCCGCCGTACCCACCGCTCCAATCAGCAGCAGCGTCTTGCGCCCCAGCTTGTCGATGAATCCCATGCCCACCACGGTAAACACAAGATTCGTAAATCCAATCAGAATCGCCTGCCTGTCACCGGAGATCAGCGTAAACCCCGCGCTCGTAAAAATACTCGGCAGGTAATACAGAATCGAGTTGATTCCCGAAAGCTGATTGAAGAGCCCAATCGTAATTGCCAGAAACAGCGGATAGCGATACTTCCACTGAAACACCGGCTCCCGCTCCGAAGCATGTTCCTGCTTCAGCGCCATGCGAATATCTTCGAGTTCCCCCTCGGGATTCGGATCGCCCATCAGCTTCAGAATCGACAGAGCTTCATCGATCCGGTTCTGCGAAACACTCCACCGCGGGCTTCTCGGAATCCCGAACAGCAGTATCAGAAATCCCACCGCCGGAATCGCCGCCACGCCTACCTGCCAGCGCCACTCATTGGCCCCCAGCCCCAGCGTCCGAATGTAGTAATTCGACGTGTACGCAATCAGAATTCCCAGCACAATATTGAACTGAAACGCACCCACCAGCCGCCCACGCCACTTCGCCGGCGCCAGCTCGGCAATATATACCGGCCCCAGCACGCTCGAAGCCCCGATCCCAAGTCCGCCGATGAATCGAAACACCATCAGCACCGGCCAGTTCCATGCCAGCGCGCTTCCCACCGCCGACACAATGTACAGAACCGCCGTAATCCGCAGCGTCTCGCGTCCGCCCAGCCTCTGTCCCGCATGCCCCGCGCCCAGTGAGCCAATCACCGTCCCAATCAGCGCAATCGCCACCGTCCAGCCCTTGCCGCTCGGGCTCAGGCCGTACAGCTTCACCAGCGCGTCAATCGCACCGGAAATCACCACCGTGTCAAAGCCGAAAAGAAGCCCGCCCAGCGCTCCCGTCAGCGTAGCCTTCATTAGGTTCAGGTTCGGTCGCATCGCTGTCCTTCAATTTTTTGATATTTGCTCACCGTTTGGTAACGATACCAACCCATCCTACTGTCTCAATGCAAAAACTGTCACCGTGAGCAGCACATAATGATACGTTTCTGCTTTTCGTGCATTGTCTCTGTAGCCCACCGTCTCAATGCAATTAGTTTTATCCACAATCCACGTTTTTTCACTCGCCGCCCGATTACACTTACCGCAAATCCTGCATCTAATCGCGACAGGATTCCTACGCTCGCTCGGGCTAGCATTTCAGATTTTTAAAATATTTGTGAGGTCAACTCCCAGATGACTATAGTTTTCACGCATAAAACAGCCTTTCTGCGCCTCGCGGCAATCGCACTTCTTGGCTCCGGCATTCTCAGCGGTCAGTCCACTCCGGCCAAGCCCGCTACTCCGCCGCCCCCTGCGGACGTCCTGGTGCTCGCCAACGGCGACACCCTCCACGGCAAGCTCCTCAAATCCATCGGCGGTTCCGTCACCTTCCACAGCGACATGGTGGGCGACGTCACCGTCACCTGGGACAAGATCAAGGAATTGCACTCCAACCAGCAATTTTCCGTCATTGCAAAGGGCGTCGAAATAACGGGCAGAAAGAAAGCCTCTATTGTTCCTAGCGGCACCCTCGACGTCGAAGACAACTCCGTCAAACTCACCGGCTCCAACGCTCCCGCGCCCATCCCGGTAGCCAACGCCGCTTTCATCGTAGACAAGCCCACCGTGGACAAACTGATCGGTCGCGAACCCGGCTTCTTTGATGCCTGGGACGGCTCCGTCACCGCCGGCGCCACCATCGTCAACGCTTCCACCAAGGCCTACACATATTCCGCCGGCGCAAGCTTCATCCGCACCGTGCCTAATGTGCCGTGGCTCACCACGCGCAACCGCACGGCATTCAACTTAGCCGCCTCGTATGGCCAAATCAACCAGCCGGCCTACACCGACAACACCACCTCGCCACCCACCGTCGTCCCCGTCAACAGTATTAAATCCGGGATCATCCACGCCGATGGCGAGCGCGACGAGTTCGTCTCCCCACGCATCTTTGTACTCGGCCAGTTCGCTCTCGATCACAACTTTTCGCTTGATCTCCACCTGCAGCAGATCTACGGCGGCGGTCTCGGCGTCACCGTCCTCAAGACTCCCAAACAGGAGCTCGATCTCAAGGGCACCGTGCAGTATGAAAAGCAGGACTTCACCAACGCTCCCGGTTATAACCTGGTCGGCTCCACCTTCGCTGCCGCTTACCAGCTCAAAACCAAATTCTTAAGCTATATCCAGGCCGCTAGCTACATTCCTGCATGGAACGAGACAAGCGCCTGGAGCTTCAACGAAACCAATGCCGTCACCTTCCCGGCCTACAAGAATCTGAGCTTCTCCATCGGCACCCTCGACACCTACCTCAACAACCCACCGTCGACCCTGCCGCCCACCCTGAACAATTCTTTCCAGTTCACCTTCGGCCTGACCTACGCCATCAAGTCCAAGTACTACTGAGGACCGGCCACAGCGAATAATCAAAATGTGCGCCTGGTAGGCCGGGGCTTCAGCCCCGGCACCACTCAAACTCCAAAATCCTCATCCTTCGATTCGTTTCACGCTTCACGTGAAACGAATCGAAGGATTTACTTTTCTTCTACTATCCTTGTCGTCTGCTAACTGTAATTTGCTTTAGTAAACCGATAAACCTAGCCACCAGCACCCCTGATCCGGTACAGTTTCTTGCGTCCCAAAGATTCCCGGAGGATCAAGACCGTGCCGCACTCCCGCTCGCCCTTTGCAGCATTCCTGCTCGCCCTGCCGCTATTCGCCGCCGCGCAAACACCCAAATACCTCGATCCCAAACTCCCCGCAGCCGAGCGCGCACACGATCTCGTCTCCCGCATGACCCTCGATGAAAAAGCCTCGCAGCTTGAGGACTGGGCCACCGCCATCCCGCGCCTCGGCATCCCCGATTACCAGACCTGGAATGAAGCCCTCCACGGCGTAGCCCGCGCCGGCTACTCCACCGTCTTCCCGCAAGCCATCGGCATGGCCGCCACATGGGATAGAAACATGGTGGAGACCATGGGCGACGTAGTCTCAGAGGAAGCCCGCGCCAAGTACAACCAGGCGCAGCGCGAAGGCAATCACCGCATCTTTTACGGTCTCACCTTCTGGTCGCCCAACATCAACATCTTCCGCGATCCCCGCTGGGGCCGCGGCCAGGAGACCTACGGCGAAGACCCCTACCTCACCGGCCAGCTAGGCATCGCCTTCATCGGCGGCGTCCAGGGCCCTGACCCACTCCACCCCCGCGCCATCGCCACCAGCAAGCACTTTGCCGTACACTCCGGCCCGGAGCAGCTTCGCCACGGCTTCAACGTCGATCCCTCCAACCACGATCTCGAAGACACCTATCTGCCCGCCTTCCGCGCCACTGTCACCCAGGGTCACGTCGATTCCGTCATGTGCGCCTACAACTCCATCGACAAGTTCGCCGCCTGCACCAACCAGATGCTTCTCAAGGACCACCTCCGCGACGCATGGGGCTTCAAAGGCTTCGTCGTCTCCGACTGCGGCGCCATCGTCGATGTCTATCAGGGCCACAAGCAGCAACCCGACATCGAGCACGCCGCCGCCGAATCCCTCAAAGCCGGCACCGATCTCTCCTGCTCCATCTGGACTCCCGGCTTCAACCGCCTCGCCGACTCAGTCAAGCAGGGCCTCGTCACCGAAGATCTGGTCACGCAAGCAGCCGAACGCCTCTACACCGCCCGCTTCCTGCTCGGCCTCTTCGATCCGCAAGGATCGAATTCCAACGACAAAATCGCTTTCTCTGTCACAGCCGGTGAAATCAACCGCGCCAAGTCCCTCAAAGCCGCCGAAAAATCCATCGTACTTCTCAAGAACGACGGCATTCTCCCGCTGAATAAGCCAAAAAAGATCGCCGTCATCGGCCCCACCGCCGACCAGCTCACCTCCATCCTCGGCAACTACGTCGGCACGCCCCTCAACCCAGTCACTCCGCTCGAAGGCATGGCTCAGCAATTCAAATCCACGCCCATCCTCTACGCGCAGGGTTCCAC
>NZ_JBEKYX010000062.1:0-25374 GCF_049510455.1 Occallatibacter sp.
GGGATTCGGGCCGTGGCTTTTTCTTCTGCTAATTCTGAGTAAAGCATAAATGGGGTTAATTGCATGCAAAGTTTCTGAAGGAGGTGGGGTTACGAAAGGGTGGTGGACTTTGGTAATGGGGAGAGACAGGGACAAGGGATATAGGGACCAGGGCAGTTCTCCTCTTGCTGTGGAGCGATCCCACTCTGGCCGCGCTAAAACGAATACGCGGCGAGGGTGGGGCGCCCGAACTTTATACCTTCAGGAGAGATGCTCTAATTGACGGTGACGGTAATGGTGGCTGTAGGGTCTGGTGTGACCGAGGGATTTCCATTGCCGTCGATGGTAAAGGTATAGGTGCCTGCAGTAGTTCCAGTGCTGCCGGTGCCCAGGGCCCTGCTGACGCTACCACAGGCCGAAAGCGTTCCAAAAGCTGCGATAAGAACGAGCACCCCGACAATCACGCGCCAGGCGTGACGACGTGCAGGGATGCCAAGGAAGGCGAGGAAAGCCAGAACCGTCGCCGCACCTGTCTTTATCAAGTTCGCATCACCCGTACGCGGCTTTGCAGAGCTCGCCACATGGCTATCCGCATTCGATCCGACAGTCGTTGAGAATGTGGCTGTCGCCGTGACGCTTGTAGCGCCTCCTGAGAGAGTAACGTTTGCGTTAGTCGCGCCGTTAATGGTGCAGGTGGGAGAATGAACCGCACCAGTTGGTGCATTCGTGAGAGAGCAGTAAAGCGCCACGGTTCCCTGGTAATAGGTGCTGCTGGTGATGGTTATGGTGGAGGAGGTGGCGCTACCCGGATTGACGGTAGCCGAAGCGCTCCCGCTCACTGTGTAGGCAGAACTTCCGACGGTAACCGAGGCTGAACCGGTTATGGGTATATAAACTGAATCTCCCCCATAAGAGACAGAAAATGTGTCTGTTCCAGTTGAGAAAGTGTTGCTGGGAACCGTGACGCTGGCCGCCCCCGACGAGAGCATAACTGCGCTGGATGTGTAGTAGTTTCCGTAACTGACGGTAACCGTACCGGTCGGCGTGGGCTCGCCGGGAACACCGGCAACCTTGATGGCGACCGCAAGAGACTGACCGATGTCAATGCTGGAAGATGCGGGACTCACCGTAATCGTGGGCGCAGGAGACGAGGCAACCGTCTCTGAGGCTGATCCAGTTGCGCCTGCGTAGTTTGTATCCCCTCCGTATTGCGATGTGATCGTGTCCGTTCCCGCAGGCAATGAGCCGGCTGGAATGGTAAAGGTATACGCACCCGCCGACAGCATCTGTGATCCCGCACTCCAGGACCCGCTCGTAAGGTTCACGTATCCAGTCGGCGTAGCGCCACTCCCCGTCACCTTTACAGCCACGGAGAGGGATTGATTGGCCGCGATGCTTGTCGATGCCGGGGTTACAGTTACGGTGGGGATCAAGGGAATGTATTGAGTCACATTCACCGTTGCGGAACCACCTTCCGCCGCGTAGAAGTTATCGCCTCCGTATTGAACCGTGATGGCGTCTGATCCCACATTCAGAAAATTGGCAGGAATAACAAAGGTAGTCGAGCCGTTCGTGAGTATATTCTCGCCTCCCTGGATATTCACGAAAACCCCGCCTGTCGGCGTGGGACCAGCACCCGTCACGGTGACTGTCACACTCAACGACTGGTTCGTATTCACGGTGTTCTGTGCAGGCGTCACAGTCACAGTGGGCGTTAACGCTGTCACTGCAACGCTCGTGGTTCCGGTTGAGCTTGCATAGGTTGAATCGCCGCTGTATGTGACCGTCAGTGTGTCGGTGCCCGCCGCAAGGGAGCCTGGAGGAATGGAGATATTAAACGCGCCATTTGAAAGCGGTTGAGATGGCGAGGTATACCCGCCGCCTCTTAGGGTCACGGTCCCTGTTGGAGTAGCGGAAGCACCCACGACAGTAACAGCTACGGAAAGCAATTGCGCGGTAGTGAGAGATGTAGATGCCGGAGTGACGGTGACCGTTGACGCCGACGTGCCGGACACCACATTCCAGTAGTTAATGAGATTCGTCACATTCACGCTGCCAAGGCCAGTGGCGAGATCATATCCGGCAGCGGCGTTGTATTCAGTGAGGTAATAGTATCCCGCAGTGTTCTTGCTGCAGTTGGGCGTGCCAGAGGTGCAGGGCACTGAGATATTACCTGTAGTGGTATCGTGAAAGATCGCGGAAGTATCAGGTCCATTGTAGAGGCGATACAGGTTCATGTCGGCTTGGCCGAGACGGGCCCCGGTCTTTTGCTGAACAAGAGCCAGGATGCCGGCAAAGGCGGGCGCGGAGGTAGAAGTTCCGCCGTAGCCGGCGAAAGAAAAGCCTCCGCCGTTTTGCGTTTCGCAATTCGTGGTGTAAGTCACGCCGTCTTGAGTAAAAGTGCCGTCTGTGCAGACAAGCCAGGATGCTCCATCAAAGCCATTGCTGGCGAAAAGCGATATATCGGGAAGATCGCGAACTCCATCCGAAGGCACTCCGGAACCTGTTTGCCATGAGGGCTTGGTGTAGCCGCTGGTGCAGGTGGCGATCGTAGTGTTTGTGGCATTACTTGCGTTGGTAGAACAGGAGCTTGCGCCACCGCTGCCGCCAACGATGCTGGTTTGTGATTTGGAGTTTTCGGAAGGCGTGTTTTGCGCCAGCAAGCCATCTGTGACGGCAGAATCGTTCCATGTGGATTCCGGAATGTAACTTACCGCGCTTCCGTAATAAGTTCCGTTGCTGGTACTCACATACGAACCAAAATTGCTCAAAAGAGCTGAAAAATCCGTGCCTCCTACAGCAATGTTGTAGGGTGTGGAGGCGAAACCATTCACCTGGAGGCCAAACTGCGCCACCTGCTCAGTGTTGTCATTGTCGCAGCCGGCTGCGCCGGAGTCGCCAGTGGAGACCGTGACGGCAATGCCCTGAGAGGCAGCCTGCTGCCACCAGCTATTGATGAGCTGATTGTCGGCGGTGGTTAAATTGGCCTCGCAATTGCCGAAGCTGAGGCTGAAGATGTCTACCTTGTTGTCCTCGATCGCCTGATCAATAGCATCGCTAAGGTTGACGGCAGTGTAAAAGTTGATAGCGGCTCCGGGAGCCAGGCCACCGGAAAGCTCAGTATCGATGTAGGCTTCATCCGTATCGTCTGTGCTGGTCGGAGAAGTACCCACGGTCGTAATGGTGATCTGGGTAGAGGTGCCGAGAAATTGAGCACGATAGCTGGCGACGGTAGCCGCTTGAATGGGCGCATCTCCCCCGATACCGATGGTGACGCCTGACCCGGTATAGCTGCTTCCACTGCTAAAGCCGGCATTGAAGCTGTTTGGCGTGTTGTAAATGGTCGCCGCATCCGCGGGAACAACATAGAGGCTATACCCCGAGGTAGCGCTTCCTATGGTTAAGAAAGGCCTGGGGCCTGAAGCGTAACTATCCGTTGGAACGAAACGCTTTTGCTTCGGATCATACGTGCCCGATGTAGCCGAAACATTGTGCGAGCGCGGTTTGATCGTATTGAGCCCCGCGATACCGGAGACTACAGGCGCGAGCGCGGAAGGAATTCTGGGATTCGAGATATTGGAGAAAAACTCCTGTTCGTTCGCTTGAAATGAGTGAATCTCGGTGTGGAACGCGGCCTCAATCTGACTGACGGAACCCGAGAAGGAAATACTGACGCGACCCTGCGGAACAGGCTGTACCGTCAAGCCTTGCGATTCAAGCCAGGTGACGAGCACCTGAATATCCGCGTCCGAAGCACCATACACCTTGCCGAATTGATCTGGCGTGAGCCATTTGCGGTAGTTCGGCGAGGCCGGATCGAGTTGCTCGGCCATAAATTTCCTGAGCGCGGCTTCCTGCTGTGGCGAGCGTGAAAGAACAAGGCGCACGGAGGTCATCTGGGTGCCGGCGGGCGCACGTCCGAGATCGAACTCTGAGCGGGCGAGCGATGGAACTCCGCCCGGAAGCGTAATGAGCTTTGACTCATCGATGGGCGCGACTATGCGTGATGAGACGTTGGGCTGCTGAGCGTAGAACAGCGTGGGGGCAAACAGGACAGTAACGATTGCGCACAAAGAGACAAAACGCGAGCGGAGCATAGAATGCCTTCGACCTTTCCTCAAGAGGAAATCGGCAAGATTTTGTAGTGGAACAGTTCCTATTGAAACAGATCGATGGCAAGCTCCGAAGTCAAGCCATCAGCGCGCAGGTTATCTCATGTCTTTGTTACGCAGGTTAAAAATCTGGAAGCCGGCAATCAGCTAGCCGACGATCTGGACGGTTCCCTTCCCCGTAAGCTCCTCGACGCGCTCGATCCAGCCCTTGTCGGCGGCGACAGACATCTGCTCAGGCTCGAGGATAATCGCGTACTCGCCCTTCTTTTCAAGGTGAAGCATCACTTTGCCGGGACCTGGCGCGGCGTCGGCTGCGGAGCGGATCGTGACAAGCATCTCTTCGGTAGCGCGGTCGAGGCTGATGCGGATGCGAATGCCGGAGGGTAGCTTGACCTGCACAGAATCGAGCGCCTGGATGGAGATGATGGAGAGCTTGGGCGCGGAGTCTTCTTCACCCATGAGCGTGCCGCGGATGAGCACGGGTGCTTCTATTTTGAGTTGCTCGGCCAGCCGCTCGTAATCGCGGCTGAAGGCGATGAGCTCGATCTTGCCGGTTGCATCTTCAAGCGCGGCCTGGGCGTAGAGCTTCTGATCGCGCTTGCTCTTCTGCACTTTAAGTCCTTGAATCATGCCTGCGATCTGGAGTTCGTCCGCAGGGTCGGATTCCCTGCCCCAGCGGCGCTCCGCGGGCTTACGCTCAAGTGCTTCGGAGACGGGGATGACGCCGGAAAGGTTGCGAAGCTTTTCGGCGTATTTGTCGAGAGGATGGCCGGAAACGAAGAAGCCCAGAACCTCTTTCTCATTGGCGAGACGCTCAGACTCCTCCCAGTCGGGAGCTTTGGGCAGATCGTCGGCAGTGCGCGCGGCGGGTGCGTCATCAAAGAGGCCGAAGAGCCCGGCCTGGCCCTGCGCGGCATCCTTCTGAGCCTTCTGCGCTCGCTCCATGGCTTTATCGACGGCTGCGTAGAGCTGGCCGCGCTTGCCAAGCGAGTCAAGCGCGCCGGATTTGATGAGAGATTCAATCACGCGCTTATTCATCACGCGCAAATCAACCTTCTCGCAGAACTCCCAGAGAGTTTTGAATCGTCCGCCAACAGCCTCACGAGCTTGCAAAATGGACTCGATCGCGTTGCCGCCGACATTCTTGACCGCGGCAAGACCGAAGCGGATCGCGTCGCCATACGGAGTGAATTGAGCGCCGGAGAGCTGAACATCTGGCGGCAAAACGTTAATACCTAATTCCCTGCATTCGCCGATGTACTTGACGACATTTTCGGGCTTTGATGTTTCCGAGGTGAGCAGGGCGGCCATGAACTCCACCGGATAATGCGTCTTCAGGTACGCCGTCTGATACGCAACCCACGCATAGGCCGCCGAGTGCGACTTGTTGAATCCGTAACCGGAAAACTTCGCCATCAGCTCGAAGATTTCCTCCACCGGAGCCTTTGCATAGCCCTGCGCCGCTGCGCCGCTCAGGAAGCGCTCGCGCTGCTCCGCCATCGCCTGCGCATTCTTCTTTCCCATCGCGCGACGCAGCAGGTCGGCTTCGCCAAGGGAGTAGCTTGCGAGCACGTTCGCAATGCGCATCACCTGCTCCTGATAGACGATGACACCGAGGGAGTCATTCAGGATTTCCTCCAAAGGCGGGAGCAGGTACTCGACTTTTTTACGCCCCCACTTGCGCTCGATGAAGTCGTCGATCATGTCCATCGGCCCAGGACGGAAGAGCGCATTCAACTGCGTCAGTTCCTCAACCGTGTCCGGCTTGTATCTCCGCAAAATGTCTCTCATGCCGGAGGATTCAAACTGGAAGACGCCCGAGGTGAGAGCGGTATGGAAGACACGCCGGAAAGTCTCCGGGTCGTCCGCGGGGATCATCTCAATGTCGACCTTTTGGCCGCGTGTCTGCTCAATCAGCTTGACCGCATCGTTGATGACCGTAAGCGTGGCCAGGCCCAGGAAGTCCATCTTGAGCAAGCCCATCTTCTCGACGGCCTTCATGTCGTAAGCGGTTACGATTTCGTCATTCTTGGTCCGGTTCAGCGGCACCAGTTCCGTGAGCGGCCGCGGTGCAATCACCACTGCGGAAGCATGCACACCAGCGCCGCGTACCAGCCCTTCCAGTTTCTTTGCCGTGTCGATCAGCTCACGGACCAGTGGCTCGCTGTTGTAGACCTTGGCTAAGTCGGGAACATCTTCGAGCGCCCTGTCGATGGTCATGCCTACGGTGGCAGGGATGAGCTTGGCGATGCGATCGACATCTCCATAAGGCATGTCAAGTGCGCGCCCGCAGTCTTTGATAGCGGCTTTGGCCGCCATGGTGTTAAAGGTGATGATCTGCGCAACCTGCTCGCGGCCGTATTTGCGTGTGACGTAATCAATGACCTCACCGCGACGGTTCATGCAAAAGTCCACGTCAACGTCAGGCATCGTTACGCGCTCAGGATTAAGAAACCGTTCAAAGAGCAGTACGTTCTGCATGGGATCGATGTTGGTGATCTCCATGCAGTAGGCCACAAGGGAGCCGGTAGCGGAACCGCGGCCTGGCCCAACAGGAATGCCGTTATCGCGGGCATACTTGATGAAGTCCCAGACGATGAGGAAGTAGCCGGCATACTTCATCTGCTTGATGATGCCGATTTCGTAGTTCAAACGGGCTTCGTATTCGGCAAGCGATTTGCGAAGCTGGCCGCGATCCTGTAGCGCACGGATAGACGTGTCAATTCGTTTCCGCAGACCCTGCCTGCAGACCTGCTCAAAGAAGCTGTCAATGGTCTCTCCCACAGGCACGTCGAATTGCGGAAAGGGATTGTCGACAGCGTTGAGCTTCAGGTTGCAGCGCTCCGCAATCTCCATGGTGCGAGAGAGAAGACCGGGGTGATCCGGAAAAAGCCGCGCCATTTCATCTGCGCTTTTGACAAAGAACTGGTCAGAGTCAAACTTGAAGCGGTTCGCATCGTGAACCTTTGCACCAGTCTGCACGCAGAGCATCACATCGTGAGCATGGGAGTCGTCGCCACAGAGATAGTGCGAGTCGTTGGTGGCGAGCATGGGAATACCCAGTTCCTGCTCAAGCCGGAAGAGATCTTTCTGAATTTTGAGCTCGGCTTCGAGGCCCTGGTCCTGGATCTCCAGATAGAAGTTGCCACGGCCAAAGATGTCCTCATACTGCAGTGCTACAGCTTTCGCTTTTTCGTATCCTCCTGGCGCTTCACCGGAGAGGATTTCGCAGAGTTCGCCTGAAAGGCAGCCTGAGGTGGCGATCAGGCCTTTGGAGTTTTCGGCAAGATAGCGCTTGGAGACGCGAGGCTTGCGATAGAAGCCGTGGAGTGAGGCTTCCGACGTAATGCGGATGAGATTGCGATAGCCTTCTTCGTTTTCAGCCAGGACCAGAAGGTGGTTATAATCATCGCCCTGCGCCGGAGCGCGATGGTCCTCGTTTTTGCACACGTAAAGCTCGCAGCCAAGAATAGGCTTGATACCTTTGGCCTTTGCAGCGCCAAAGAAGTGGACCGCGCCGTAGATATTGCCATGGTCGGTCATGGCGACAGACTTCTGACCGAGCGCGGCGACGCGATCGATGAGCTTCGTAATGTCGCAAGCGCCGTCGAGGAGAGAGTATTCCGTATGCAGGTGGAGATGAGTGAACTCGGACATGGTGATATATCGATTTTAGTTCTGTTTAGAATTCCAGGACGCAATGCAGAATGAGGAAATCCAGGGACCAAACTATCGCGTCTCAGGCGAAAGTTGATGTGAGCCTTCTGATTACCTTCATGGCGGTCAGATGAATATAGGGTTGTCCGCGGGCGGATTTTGCGGCATTGTAGATGCAGGGGAAGATGCGTGGGGGTTGATTTTACGCGTATGCGAATACAGATAGCATCGGCGATTTTAGCGGCGGCAATGCCTGCTACCGCACAGTATCCGCCGTGGTATCAGAACACTCCCTCAACGCCAACCCAGAATCCCGCCCTCCCGGCACCCGCGATTCCCGCCACAACCCAGGCTCCGGCAGTTCAAGTCCCGTCAACGATTCCTGCCCAAATTGCGAAGACAACGGCTCAGGTGGCCACAGCATCGCCGGATATGGACCGTCTGTTGGCTTTCCACGAGTCGGATGTGAAGTTTGGCGTCGAGCAGTTGATGGACATTCTGCGCGATAAGCGGCATGAGGGCTGGGTGCTGACTGCCTATCCCGATCCGAAGACAGCGCAGCCGCTGATTGGAGCTGGGTTCAGCCTGGATCTTCCTGCGCGGGAGCACCCGCAGCGTGACCCGCTGAATTCGAGTGCGTTCCTGGAACCGTCTTCGGCGGATCTGTGGCAGGCTGCGGGACTTCCCCCGGAGCGGCTGCAAATAGTTCTCGGAGAGTTTCATGGGCGCCTGGACACGCTGTCCAAGTACGGGTTTCGCTCCCAGATGAAAGCGATGGAGCCGCAGATCACTCCCGCGGATGCCAATGCGCTGCTGCGTATCGGGATTATTCAGGCGGCGATCAATGCGAAGGCATATTGCAGGTATTTTGATGGATTGACTGCCGCGCAGCAGATGGGATTGACGCAACTGGTGTATCAGATGGGCGTAAATCTAGAAGAATTCGGTACTTTTCTGGGGCTGATTAACCGGCAGAGCATGGATGAACTGGGCAACGCTGTTACCGTCAGGCCGAGCGCCAACTATTGGCATGATGTGCAGAAGAGCCTGGTGGAGAGCCAGTGGGCGCGGCTATACCGCGAACGCGCGACGGCAGTCATTGCGATGTTTGACCCGCACTACGCGACAAGCCCGGCGGGAGCCGAGCGCCGAGTAAGCGCAGTGCTGCGGCCAGTCAGACGGCATGGGCGCGGGGCAAGCGGCGGCACATTGCGCCAGGCTGGCCTGAAGCGAGGACACCCGGCAACGGCACACAAGAAGGCGGCAAGGAAGCGGCAGGATTAGATCGAAAACCATCCCTTGCGGGCTATACTTACGCCAAGCCTATGCGCAACCGGGTATTGACTCTTACATTGTTTGCAGCTTTGCCGGGCGTGATGATAGCCCAGGACACGCCGAAGCCTGCTTCCCAATCCCCTACACCTACCCCCACAAAGAAGATGACGACAAAACTGACGCCGGATGAAGTACACCGCTCCGCAATTGTGATCGACACGCACGCCGACACGCCGCAGCGGTTTGTGGATGAGAACTACGACCTGGGCGATGCGCTCAAAGGCGGCAACTGGAATCTGGAATCCGCGAAAAAGGGCAACCTGGGCGCGGAGTTTTTTTCAATCTGGGTGGAGCCCTCGCTCTATAAGGGCCAATTCGCGCGGCGAACTCTCGTGCTGATTGACGCTGTAAAGCAGCAAGTGGCCAGGCATCCGGACCAACTCATGTTTGCGACATCTCCCGAGGACATTGAGAAGGCGCATCGGGAGCACAAGACCGCGATACTTATGGGCATCGAGGGCGGTCACTCGATTGAGGACTCTCTAGCGCTCCTGCGGCAGTATTACGCTCTTGGCGTGCGGTACATGACGCTGACCTGGTCGAATTCCACAAGCTGGGCTGATAGCTCTGGAGACATCGACGACAAGTCGATCCCGCACACCGATTCCGGCCTGACTGAGTTCGGTAAAGATGTGGTGTATGAGATGAATCGCCTCGGAATGATGGTAGACATTTCGCACGTAGCGGATAAGACCTTTTACCGCACACTGGTAATTACGCGCGCCCCGGTGATCGCATCTCACTCCGGCGCTCGGGCGCTCAGCGACGCGCCGCGCAATATGACAGACGATATGCTCCGCCAGGTAGGAATCAACGGCGGCGTGGTGCAGGTGAACTTCTTCTCGGCATTTGTTTCGCAGGCCTACCGCGATGCGCAAAAAGCGCAGAAACCCGAAGTGGATAAGGCGATCCAGGCCTTCAAAGACAAGGCAAAATCTGAAGGCAAGGAAGTGAATTACGAGCAGATCTCGAAGATTCAACGCGAATATGCAGACCGCATTCCACGGCCGCCGCTGTCGGCACTGATCGACCAGATTGACCACATTGCAAAAGTAGCGGGCGTGGATCATACGGGGATCGGGTCAGACTTTGACGGCGTAGATGGGCAACTGCCGGAGGGAATCGATTCGGTGGGAGACCTACCGAAGATTACTGCGGAGTTGATGAAGCGGGGATACTCGGCAGAGGACTGCCGCAAGATTCTGGGCGGAAACCTCATTCGCGTCTTCAAGCAAGTCCAGGAAGTTTCAAAGCAATTGCAGGCAGAGGACCGGCCGAAGATTACCGACAAGCAGCCATTCGACAAACCGGTAAAAAAGTAGCCTGCGTAAAAAATCTCCTTCGTAAGTAGAGCCGTAACGCCAGTTGATATTTCAGCATTTTGTTCGTGGAGGCATTTTTCATGCGTGTAAGTCGCGCTTTTCAAGTGGCCGCAATCGCCGCTTCCCTGCTCTCTGTACCTGCGTTTCTAATCGCGCAGGATGATAAATCGAAGTCTGACAAACCTGCCGACAAACCCGCGCCAACCGAAGTCACAACAACGGGCACAGTCAGCGTCGGCGGCCAACAGATCAGCTACAACTCCGTGGCAGGCACAATTACCGTTGGGGCCACAGACGCCGACGACGCGCAGCTTGGATTGGACGGAAAGCCGGAGCCGGGCAGCCAGCTTGCGCTGAATGCTCCGGAGAAGCCTAAGGACGCGCAGCCGACGGCGCGGATGTTTTACGTGGCGTACTTCAAGAAGGATGCCAAGGCCGAGGACCGGCCGATTACCTTCCTCTACAACGGTGGTCCGGGCAGCGCAACAGTATGGCTGCACATGGGTTCGCTCGGGCCGAAGCATGTGGCGACGCCGGGAGATCAGCACCTTCCAGCAGCGCCCTACAAGCTGGCCGATAACCCATACACGCTGCTCGATACAAGCGACCTTGTGTTTATCGACATGCCGGGAACGGGCTTTGGCCGCCTGCTGGGCAAGGACCCCGAGAAGGCATTCTGGGGCATCGACGAAGATGGAAATGCGTTCGCGCGCTTCATTCAGCGGTTCATTACAAAGTACAACCGCTGGAACTCCCCAAAGTTCATCTTTGGCGAGAGCTACGGAACAACGCGGTCATCGGTACTCGTAGACATTCTGGAAAATGGTCACTCACTCGACATCAACGGCGTAATCCTGCTCTCGCAAATCTTCAACTTCACGACGGATATCGATATGCCGAGCGCAAATCCGGGAGTGGATTTGCCATACGTTCTGGGGCTCCCAACGTATGCAGCAACGGCTTGGTATCACAAGAAACTTCCGCAACAGCCGGCAGCCATAGAACCCTTCTTGAAGGAAGTAGAAGAATTTGCAACCGGACCTTACGCACATGCGCTGGCTCTGGGCACGGATGTGTCAGCGGAAGAGAAGCAGGCGGTGGCGGAAAAGCTGCACAGCTACACTGGAATACCCGCGGCGTATTGGATCAAGGCGAATCTCCGGGTGAGCGGTGGACAGTTCGAGAAGGCTCTGCAGGACGATGAGAATCTGACGACGGGCCGGCTGGATACGCGCTTCTCCGGGCCGAGCCTGAATCCGCTGAGCGAGGGCGCGGAGTACGATCCTCAGAGTTCGGCAATTTCTTCGGCCTATGTGTCGCTTTTCAACGACTATGTGCGGCGCGACCTGAAGTACGGCGAAGGACAGACATATCTCCCGTCGGCCCTGTTCGGCGGCGCGCAGTGGGATTTCAAGCACAACGGAAATCCAGTGAGCGTAAATGTAGCGAACGACCTGGCCGAGGCAATGAAGACAAATCCGCGACTGAAGGTGATGGTGAACGGCGGCTACTACGACCTCGCCACTCCGTTCTTTGCTGCGCAGTATGAAGAAAAGCACCTGCCGATTCCGCAGAGCCTGGCAAAGAACATTGAGTACGACTGGTATGAGTCGGGCCACATGGTCTATGTGAACGACGAGAGCCTGAAGCAACTGCATGACCGAGTGGCGGACTTCATCCGCCGCACGGTGGCAGATACAAAGTAAGTACCGAAGCAAATAGGCCGGCGTTGTGTATAGTAGCGAGCATGAATCGCACAGCGCTGGCCTTGCTGTTTCTGATCGCACCGCTTTCTGCCGCGGCGCAGACATACGTTCATTACGACGGAAGAGATCAATGGATATGAGCTGGCACTGGGAGACCACGGACGGAGTGGCGAGCAGTTCGACATCTGGCAGGCCGTTTATGGACCGGTAGGCGAGGACGGTTATCCGCAGCCGATCTTTGATAAGAAGACAGGTGAGATTGACCACAAGGTAGCTGAATACTGGCGCGAACACTACGACCTGGAAGCGAAGCTGGAACGCGAGTGGGCAACAAACGGGCAAAAGCTTGCTGGCAAGATTTCTATCTATGTGGGGTCGGACGACACGTATTTCCTGAACAATGCGGTGTACCGGATGGAGGATTTTCTCAAGGAGACAAAGAATCCCCCGTATGGCGGCGAAGTGACGTATGGGCCGCGGGCACAGTACTGCTGGAACGGCGATCCAACGCTGCCGAATGCGCTCTCACGGCTGCACTACAACACCATGTATCTGCCTAAGATACTGGAGCAGATTCAGAAGACAGCGCCGCCGGGAGCGGACCTAACGAGCTGGTGATATTGAGACCGGGATAAAACGACGGGGCGACAGGTAGAATCCTCTGCAGGAGTTTAACGCATCAATGAAAGTCGCTTCCCCTGCCCGCCGCCCTTCTTTTGGAACAAAAACCCTTACGACCAATAAACATCTGATCCGCTGGGTGGAGAAGATGGTAGAACTATGCCGGCCAGACGCCATCCACTGGGTGGACGGCTCTCAAGCTGAGTATGAGTTCCTGTGCGACCGCCTGGTGAATGCGGGAACCTTTCTCCGGCTGAACCAGAAACTGTGGCCGGGGTGCTTCCTGGCGAGGTCCGCTCCGAGCGATGTAGCAAGAGTGGAGGACCGAACGTTTATCTGCTCCCTCTCCAAAGACGCGGCTGGGCCTACAAACAACTGGGAAGATCCTTATGCAATGCGCCGCAAGCTGAAGCAACTGTTCAAGGGCTGCATGCGCGGGCGAACGATGTATGTGCTGCCATTCAGTATGGGGCCGGTTGGCTCGCCGATGTCGGGGATTGGCGTGCAACTGACGGATTCACCGTATGTAGTGGTGAGTATGAGGATCATGGCGCGGATTGGCGCACCTGTTTTTGCGGAGATTGATAAGGACATCAAGCGCGTTGTGCCCTGCATGCACAGCGTAGGCATGCCGCTGGAGCCCGGCGACGAGGACGTGCCGTGGCCTTGCAACGACGAGAAGTACATTGCGCATTTTCCGGAGACACGCGAGATATGGTCGTTCGGATCAGGATATGGCGGCAATGCGCTACTGAGCAAGAAGTGCTTTGCACTGCGAATCGCATCGAACATCGCGCGCGACGAAGGCTGGATGGCCGAGCACATGCTTATTCTGGGCGTAGAGAGCCCCGATGGCGAGAAGACCTATGTGGCAGCGGCGTTTCCCTCGGCATGCGGGAAGACTAATTTTGCGATGATGATTCCGCCAAAGGCGATGAAGAAGTGGAAGGTATCGACGCTGGGGGATGACATCGCGTGGATCCGACCGGATGCAAAAGGGCAACTGAGGGCGATCAATCCGGAGGCGGGATTCTTCGGCGTAGCGGCGGGAACGAGCGCGAAAACGAATCCGGCAGCAATGGCGACGCTGAGCAGAAATACGATTTTCACGAATGTGGCGCTGACGCCAGAGGGGGGCGTGTGGTGGGAAGGGATGACGGAAGAGCCGCCCGCGGAATGCGAGGACTGGCGCGGCGAGAAGTGGACGCCCGAGATCGGCAACGCGGCGGGACGCACTGCGGCGCATCCAAACGGAAGATTTACGGCGCCGGCTAAGCAGTGTCCAACGATGGATAAAGACTGGGAATCACCGGCAGGCGTACCGATAAGCGCAATTATCTTTGGCGGGCGCAGAAGCACCACCCTGCCGCTTGTGTATCAGGCCTTCAACTGGAGCAGTGGCGTCTACATTGGCGCGACAATGGGGTCAGAAACAACGGCTGCCGCAACCGGCGCGGTAGGACGCGTGCGGCGCGACCCGATGGCAATGCTTCCCTTCTGCGGATATCACATGGGGGACTATTTCCGGCACTGGCTCAAGATGCAGAGAGGACTCGATACCACGCCGCGGATCTTTCATGTGAACTGGTTTCGCAAGGATGAGAATGGAAAGTTTCTGTGGCCGGGGTTCAGTGAGAATATGCGTGTGCTGCGATGGATCGTGGACCGGGTACAGGGGCACACCCATGGCCGCGAGACCGCAATTGGGTGGGTTCCGCGGTACGAAGACATTGACTGGAGCGGTTTGAAGTTTGAGCGCGCGACTTTTGACGAGCTGATGAAAGTGGATCATGCCGCATGGCGCAAAGAATTGATGGATCATGAAGGCCTGTTTATTGACTTGCATGACCATCTGCCTCCAGAGATGATCTACGAGCGCGAATTATTGATCTGCAGACTGTGAGTAAGAGAGATATGGGTTCACCGACTGCCTCCGTTCTGGGTGAGATTGGCTTACCGGTTCCAGTGCGCGAGCTGGCGGCAAAGACCTGGGATGTAATCGTTGTTGGCGCTGGGCATAATGGACTGGCATGTGCGACGTATCTGGCGCGTTCAGGGCAGCGCGTGCTGGTGATCGAGAGTCGCAAGCGAGTCGGCGGCGCATGCACGATAGAGGAACCGTTTCCGGGTGTGAAGATGTCGCCATGCGCTTACCTTGCAGGACTGCTGCATCCGCGCGTGGTGGAAGAACTGGAGCTGGCGCAGCGTGGATTTCACTGGACACCGGCGGTGAATGGTTTGTTTGTACCGTTTTTGGATGGGACAAGCATTCAACTGTGGGACGATGACGCACGCTGCGAAACTGAAGTACGCGCACTTGCACCGAACGATGTGGGCGGCTGGAAAGCGATGAATGACGTAATTCGCCGGTTAAGAGATGCTCTGCGGCCTGCGGGCGATGATGATTTGTGGCTGAACGATGCGCCGACCGAGGAAGAAATTGAGCAGCGGCTGGGTTCCGATGACGAGGCGCGCGGGCTGCTGTTCGATTGGTCAATGGCAGAGCTTGTGGAACGGTACCTGAGCGATGAGCGACTGCAGATGGCCTACCTGGGACAGGGCGTGATTGGCACGAATGCCAGCCCGTTCGATAGAGGGACGGCATCGATCCGGTTTCACCATTCTTCAGGACGGCTGGCAGGAATGCCGGGAATGTGGGGCTATGTGAAGGGCGGCATGGGAATGGTGTCGTTCTACTTTTGCGATGCGGCACGCGAAGCAGGAGCTACTGTGGTTTCCGGCGTATCCGTGGCTGAGATTATGCCAGGCGAAGGAGTACGGCTGGAAGGCGGCGAATGGATTGCGGCGCGAACGGTGGTGTCGAATGCAGACCCTGTGAAGACCCTGGCGTTGCTGGGCAAGCAGGCGGATGCAGACTGGCGAAAGCGCATTGAACAGGTTCCGATTGAAGGCTGTACGGTGAAACTGAATGTACACCTGCGCGAACTGCCGAACTTTACAGCCAGGCCGGGGACGAGTGAGGCACATCACTATGGGCAGATCAACGCGCCGCTGACGAAGGATGAGTGGAAGGCTGGGTTTGCGGCAGCAAGGCGCGGAGAACTGCCGGAGCAGTTGTGGTGCGAACTGTATTTCCAAAGCGTGCATGATGCGAGCGTCAGCCCGAAGGGAACGCATACGATGAGCGTCTTCGCCCAGTATGTGCCGCACACCTTTGCACGCGGCAATTGGGAGACGCGGCGTGAAGAAGTGCGGACGCTAGCACTGAAGTCACTGGGGCGATTCTGCTCGAATATCGATACAGCGGTAATTGACGCGCAGGTGCTGGGGCCGCCGGATATTGAAGAGAAGGTTGGCCTGACGGGTGGGCATATTTTCCAAGGCGAGTGCCTGCCTGCTTATATGTGGCACAAGCGGCTGACCACACGAACGCCAATGCAGGGATTCTATCTTTGTGGGGCATGCACACATCCGGGTGGAAGCGTAATTGGCGTGAACGGGCGCAATGCGGCAATGGCGGTGCTGAAGGACCTTCATGCGATTTAGATTCGTACAACAAGCACGCTCTGCTATGCTGCGCTGAACATGGCCACGGCTCCTACTCTGAAACGCGGCATTCGCTTCCGCGACCTGGTGCTGTTTTATGTAATGAGCGGAATGAGCATCCGCTGGACGGCGACTGCCGCGGCTGCGGGGCCGAGCATTCTGTTTGTCTGGGTAGCAGCACTGATTGGATTCTTTATTCCTCTGGCTGCGAGCGTGATGGAGCTTTCGTCCAGGCATCCGGAAGAAGGCGGAATCTATATCTGGGCCCGCGAGGCCTTCGGAGACTTTGCCGGATTTATCACGGCCTGGACTTATTGGATGAGCAACCTGCCGTACTTTTCCGGCGTGCTCTACTTCGGCGCGGCGAGCGTGCTGTTTGCGTTTGGAACTCGGGCACAGGGGCTCAGGACAAGCGCGGTTTACTACCTGTGTTTTGCGGCCGGGTGGCTCGTGGTGATTACGCTTGCGAACATTGTCGGCGTAAATGTGGGCAAGTGGCTGAACAACATTGGCGCAATTGGCACCCTTATTCCGATGGGCATTCTGCTGGTGCTGGGTGTGATCGCGTATCTGCGGTTTGGTTCGGTAACGCACTTCAGCCGCGCTGCGCTGGTGCCGCATTGGACACTGAACAATGCAATCTTCTGGTCGAGCGTGTTTTTTGCATTCGGTGGATTCGAATCGGCCTCCTCGATGGGCGATGAGATCGTGAATCCACGGAAGACAATTCCCATTGCGATTTTGACCGGGGGCTGCATTCTGGCGTCTGCGTATATGGCAGGAACTTCTGCTCTGCTTGTGGCTGTGCCGAGCGATGCAGTGGCCGGACCGGATGGGTTTGTACACGGAATTCACATGCTGAGTGGGAAGCTAGGCATGGGATGGCTTGTAGCGCCAGTGGCATTGCTGGTGGCACTGAATGCGGTCGGAGGCGCCGCGGCGTATCTTTCGTCCACTTCGCGGTTGCCGTTTGTGGCGGGGATTGACCGCTATCTGCCGGAGGCTTTCGGGAAGATTCATCCCCGGTACCAGACACCTTGGGTGGCGATTGGCGTGTACGGACTGGCAGGGATTGTGGTGGCTCTGCTAGGGCAGGCGGGGACTAGCGTGCGCGGGGCTTATGACGTGCTGGTGGCGATGGGGTTTCTCTCCTACTTTGTGCCATATCTGTTTCTGTTTGGCGCGATGATCCGGCTGCAGGCCAGGCCAGCCGGCCCGGAAGTGCGACGGGTGCCAGGCGGAAAGCCGGTGGCTATTGCACTGGCGGGGCTTGGACTCGTGAGTACGGCGGCAACAATAGTGCTTTCAGCGGTTCCAGCAGAGGATGAACCGAATAAGCTGCTGGCAGTGGTGAAGGTAGTGGGCGGATCCGCAGTGCTGATGGGCGCAGGCGTGGTGGTGTTTCTGTTGGAGCGGCGAAAACACAGGAAGGCTTCTTCCGCGACGTGATGCGCCGTATTATGACTCCGCTCGACAAATCAGTGAGCGCAGGATTGCAGTCCACTCATCAAGCTCGACTACTGGAACGCATTCACGATCAGAATGGGCAGTATGCATGTCACCGGGGCCGATGACGATGACTTCCTGCGCAATTTGTGCGATGCGGGTTGCCTCAGAACCAAAGCTGATGCCTGTAGCGTCACGTGGGGCAAGAGCTTCGAGGCGTTGCCACAAAGGGCCGGACGCAGATGGAGAAAAACCCGGCTCGGCGCGAAGCGGTTCGATGTAAATGCAAATACGCGAGTTTGCAGTTTCGATAGATGCGGCGAGAGATTTCAGAGCCTGCAGCACGGCTTGCGGCGGATCATTGGGCGTGGGACGCCACTCGACAAGAAATGAGCATTCTCCGGCAACAATGTTTTTGGCCGTGCCGCCGTGAATGGTGCCTATGTTGATCGTCGTGCGAGGCGGGTCAAACAGCGTATCGAGCATTTGCTGGCGGATGGTTTCAAGCTGCTGAATGCGGACGATGAGTTCGGCAGCGGCGGCAATGGCAGAGCTGCCTTCGGCTGGAAAAGCCGAATGAGCTTCGGCTCCATGCACGGTGATGCGAGCGAGACCGTAGCCTTTGCCAGCGATGCCGGGATGCAGAGAGGTTGGCTCGCTGACGATTGCCGAGCGGATGCGCAAATCTGTTTGTGCGAGCAGACGATCCATACCTTTGCAGCCGATTTCTTCGTCCGCAGTGAGGATGAGAGCGATATCGGGATGCGTTTGCCGCGTGCTGATGGAATCAATTGCTGCGAGAAAGCAGGCTAGAGAACCCTTCACATCACAAGCGCCACAGCCATGAAGATACTGGCCGTCCGCGCGGAGTTGGAGAGCCTCAGTCCAACTTTGGGCAAAGGGAACGGTATCGGTGTGGCAGATGAATGCAAGATCGATGGCGGACTGCGGCGAGGTTGCCGAGGGACGGGCGATGAGATTGGCCTTGTCCACTCCGTTTTCATCTGTGTATGAAAAGAGACTGGCTTGCCAGCCTCTCGTTTGAAGAAAACTCACCACCCAATTGATGAGCGGGAGATTGGAAGCAGCGGAGGGAGTTGGGATGGCGACCAGCTCTTGAAGGATTTCGGCGGCATTCATGCGGTGACTTCCCTGCCCGCGATAAAGACGCGGGGACGTGCGGGAGCTGCGATGAAATAAGCAAGCTCGCGATAATCGTGAAATTCGTGGATGAGAAGGTCGGCCTGTTTGCCGGACTCGATCGAGCCAATTTGTGCGGCGAGACCGAGGCTGTGTGCGGCGTTGATGGTGGCGGCTGTCAGGGCCTCCGCGGGTGAGAGGCGCATCTCGAGGCATGCGAGCGAGAGGATGAATGGCATGGATGCGACCGGCGAGGAGCCTGGATTGAAGTCTGTGGCGAGAACAATAGCGAGGCCGAGGTCGATCATGATGCGCGCGGGCGGATATTGCGTGCGGCTAAGGGCGAAGACGGAGCCGGGAAGCAGGACGGGCTGCGTGCCTGCTGTTTTGAGCTGTTGAAGTGTTTCCTCAGTGACGGTTTCGAGGTGATCGGCAGTGGCCGCGCTGAGTTCGGCTGCAAGAGCAGCACCGGTGCCAGGGCGGAACTGCTCGGCATGGATGCGAAGGCCGAGTCCGTGACGTTTGGCGGCTTCGAGGATCGTACGGGATTCTTCAACAGTGAAGGCGTGATCGTCGCAGAAGGCGTCGCAATAACGTGCGAGGCTGGTGGATGCAACCGCGGGGATGATCTCTTCGATAATAAGGCGGATGTAGGCAGCGCGGTTCTGTGCGAACTCGGGCGGGACGGTATGAGCGGCGAGGAGCGTGGGAATAATTCGTGAAGGGCCTTCGCTGTTCAGGCGCCGGAGAATGCGAAGGATGCGTAGTTCGCTGTCGAGGTCGAGGCCGTAGCCGGATTTGGCCTCAATTGTGGTTGTGCCGGTGCGAAGCATCCAGTTGCGATGGGCGCGGGCGGCAGCGAGAAGATCGTCTTCGCTGGCAGCGCGGGTTTGGCGGACGGTCGAGAGAATGCCTCCGCCAGCGGATGCTATCTGCTGATAGGTGGCCCCGGCGATGCGCTGCTCGAATTCGGCGGCGCGGTTGCCGGCGAAGACTAGATGGGTGTGGGCGTCTACAAAGCCGGGCGTAACGCAGCGGTTTTCAGCGTCGATGACGGCTGCATGGGGCGGGATTTGCGCCTTGAGGTCGGCGTAGGTGCCCGTGGCGTTGATGCGGCCGTCTTCGATAAGGATGGCGGCGTTGGGGATGATACCTAGTTCGCCCAGTTCCTTTCCCACGCGCGGACGCGAGGGCCCTGAGAGCGTGACGAGCTGGCCGATGTTGACGATAGCGAGTGATTGAGACACGTCAGTTCCCTGCCATGGGAATGTGAATGCCGCGCTCGCGGGCAGTTTGTTTGGCAAGATCGTAACCCGCATCGACATGGCGAGCGACACCGATGCCGGGGTCGTTGTTTAGAACGCGGGCAATGCGTTTGGCAGCATTGTCTGTGCCGTCAGCAACGGTGACCTGGCCGGCGTGGAGTGAGTAGCCCATGCCGACTCCGCCGCCATGATGGAAGCTGACCCACGTGGCTCCGGAAGCTGTGTTAAGGAGCGCGTTGAGGAGCGGCCAGTCGGCGATAGCGTCGGAGCCATCGAGCATTTTTTCGGTTTCCCGGTAGGGGCTGGCTACGGAACCGGCGTCGAGATGGTCGCGGCCAATAGCAACGGGGGCGGAAAGCTCACCTTTGCGGACGAGGTCGTTTATTGCTTCGCCCATGCGCTGGCGCTCGCCATAACCGAGCCAGCAGATGCGCGCGGGCAGGCCCTGGAAGGCAAAGCGTCCGCGGGCAAGACGGAACCAGCGGTTGAGGATTTCGTTTTGTGGAAAGAGTTCGAGGGCGAGTTGGTCGGTGCGGTCGATGTCTTTGGGATCGCCTGAGAGCGCGACCCAGCGGAATGGACCGGAGCCAGTGCAGAAGAGCGGGCGGATGTATTCAGGCACGAAGCCAGGGATGAGGAAGGCATCAGCGCAGCCGGCATCGAAGGCGAAGCGGCGGATGTTGTTGCCGTAGTCGAAGGCGATAGCTCCGGCGCGCTGCAACGCGAGCATGGCGTTGACATGAACGACCATCGTTTCGGTGGAGCGGCGGACGTATTCTTCGGGATTGCCGACGCGGAGTTCGGCGGCCTGCGTAAGCGAGAGACCCTCCGGGATGTAGCCATTGAGCGGGTCGTGAGCGCTCGTCTGGTCTGTGACGACATCAATGACAACGCCGCGGCGAACGATTTCCGGGAGGATCTCAGCGCAGTTGCCGACGAGACCGACGGAGAGGGCGCGGCCTTCTCGGCGGGCAGTTTCACAGAGAGTAAGGGCTTCGTCGAGGTTTTCGGTGAGGGTGTCGCAGTAGCGTGTGTCTACGCGACGCTGAATGCGCGAACGGTCCACGTCGATAGCAAGTACAACGCCATCATTGAGCGTGACGGCGAGTGGCTGCGCGCCGCCCATGCCGCCAACGCCGCCAGTGACGACGAGTTTGCCCTTGAGAGAGCCTCCAAAGTGGCGGTCAGCGAGCGCGGCGAAGGTCTGGAAGGTTCCCTGCAGAATGCCTTGAGTGCCAATGTATATCCAACTTCCGGCGGTCATCTGGCCATACATGATGAGGCCCTTGCGATCAAGCTCGTGGAAGTGCTCCCAGGTAGCCCATTTGCCGACGAGATTGGAGTTGGCGATGAGAACGCGTGGAGCGAGATCGTGCGTGGGAAAGACGGCAACGGGTTTACCAGATTGGACGAGGAGAGTTTCTTCGTTGCCGAGTTGCTCAAGCTCGCGGACGATGGCGTGGAAGGACTCCCAGTTACGCGCGGCGCGACCGATGCCGCCATAGACGACCAGGTCGGAGGGACGCTCGGCGACTTCGGGGTCGAGGTTGTTCATGAGGCAGCGGAGTGCGGCCTCCTGCTGCCAACCTTTGCAGCGGAGCTGGTTTCCGCGAGGGGCACGGATGATGGGAGCTTCGGTGAGATTCATGGGGCCTCCTGTGCGAACTGACGCTGAACAGACTGATAGCGGGTGCGAATGGCTTCCTCTTGCGGGTGATGGCCATCGACGAGGACGAGCTTGCCGGCGACAGCCACGTCGCGGATGGCGGAGCGGCTGAGTGCGAAGGCGGCTTGAGTGGCGAGCGACTGCTTGTCTGCGCCGAGGAGTGCAAGGTCGTTGAGGTCGGCGGTGAAGAAGTCTGCGGGTTGGCCAAGAGTGGGATGGAGCGAGCCTCCATTGAGGCCGAGAGCGCTGTAGCCCCGTGCCGTGGCGCAATGGAGCAGATATGAGCCTATGTTGCCGTTGAAATCGAGGATGCCGCGCTCTCGATGGAGTAGGCGTAGATGATATTCGGTCTGGCGGACATCTTCGAGGATGTCGATCTGCGCCTGGCTGTCGGTGCCGTGGCATACAGGAATACCGAGACGTGCGGCACGATCGGCGGGAAAGATGCCGTCACCGAGATTGCGTTCGGTTGTGGGACAGGAGCAGATGTGTGCGCCGGCGCGGCCGGTCTGCTCGAACTCGGCCTCTGTCATGTGGATGGCATGGATGAGTGTGGTGTGATGCAGGATGCCGTTTTCCGCGAGGAGCGTGGGCGGCGTGAGGCCGTATTCGGCGATGCAGGCTTCGTTCTCGGCGATCTGCTCAGAGAGATGGATGTGTACAGGAAGATTCTGCTCGCGAGCAAAGGCGTAGATGCGTTTGAGCGTATCGAGCGGGACAGCGCGGATGGAGTGTGGTGCTGCGCCGACGGTGACTTTAGGCTGGTTGGCGGCTGCTGAGAGCAGCGCGTCGAGGTTGCGGAGGTACGCGTCTTCGGTTTCGTAAAAGCGGCGCTGGCCGAAGTGCGGCGGGAGATTGAAGCCGGCGCGGAGATAAGCAGAACGTAGGAGGACGATGCGAATGCCGACGGATTGCGCGGCACGGATCAGTGTGAGGGCTAGCTCGTTGGGATCGGCGTATGACGTGCCGTCGGGTGCGTTGTGGAGGTAGTGGAACTCGCCGACGACGGTGATGCCGGAGGCGAGCATTTCGAGATAGACGGCGCGGGCCACGTCATACATGGCCTCAGATGAGACGAAGGCGGCTGCGCGGTACATCTGCTCACGCCAGGTCCAAAAAGTATCTGCGCCGGCGGCCTTTCCTAATGCCGTCCGGCCTTCAGCGCGGGCGCGGAAGAGGCGCTGGAAGGCGTGGGAGTGGGCGTTGGCGAGGCCTGGGAATAAGGCTTTGCCGGTGAGACGCACAACTTCTGCGCCGGGCACGGATTCAGGTGTTGCGAGTGCAGCTACATTGCCGTCTTCGTTGACGAGAAGGCCTGTGCCTTCGCGGGCAATGCCTGAGTAGAGCAGATCCGGCAGATAGAGGGTCTGTTTCATAGTTCGTGCTGGCTATCTTGATAGTAGCGGGCGCGGTATGCCTTGGAAAAGACGGACTACTGCGATACTGATCGAGTGTTCCGTTTCAGCAAACCGACCGATACTCAGGTGAATGCCGTTATTGCAGAAGCTGCTTCCCTGCCCGCGAAGGATTGTGAGTGGTTTACATCCGTGGAAGCACTCATCGAACGGCAAATTCCTTTTGGGTATGCTCATGACATGGCAAGCTTGCGGATCGGGTCCGGTGAGGCGGACTTTGTTGCGGCCCGGCGTGCATTTGAGGAATGGAAGCAGTTTGATCTTAGATGGGTTCGGGTCGCGAATCCCGAGGTTGCGCTTACTCTGGGTCAGATTGTTGCAGTGGAGGCTCAGACGATTGGATTATGGTCACTGAATCTCAGCCGGATTGTGCAGATCATTGATACGAGGACGCAGTTCGGATTTGTCTATGCAACGACTTCACTGCATGTGGAGCAGGGCGAGGAACTCTTTCTACTCAACTTTGATCCGCAGACAGGATCGGTGACATACCTGCTGGAAGCCGTTTCGCAACCGCGGAATATCTTTGCAAAGTTGGGCTATCCGTTTACGCGCGCGATGCAGCGTCAGTTTGCGCGAGAGTCCTTGATGCGTATGTGCGATGTGGTTCGTGGGCTATGAATGCTTCCGGTAAGTCCGGAAGCTGATACCCTAAAGATATGAAATTCGGCATAATTGTCTTTCCTGGTTCTAACTGCGACCATGACACCTACAACGTGATTGCGGAGATTGCGCATCAGCCTGTGGAGTTTTTGTGGCACGACTCCGAGGACCTGAAGGGCGTTGATGCAGTGCTGATTCCGGGCGGCTTTGCCTATGGCGATTATCTGCGAACAGGTGCGATTGCGCGATTCTCGCCGGTGATGGGCGCGGTAAAGAAGTTTGCCGGTGACGGCGGGCTGGTGCTGGGCATCTGCAACGGGTTCCAGATTCTGACCGAGAGCGGTTTGCTGCCGGGTGCGCTGATGCGCAATGCCGGGCTCAAATACATCTGCAAACAGGTACATCTGCGGACGGAGACAACGGATTCGGCGTTTACGAACTCGCTCAAGAAGGACGAGGTGCTGCAGATTCCGATTGGCCATGCGGAGGGCAACTACTTCTGCACGCCGGCAGAGCTGAAGCGGCTTGAGGCTGAGGATCGGATTGCATTTCGCTATGCTGCCGCGGATGGGGCAGTGACGGCGGAGGCGAATCCGAATGGTTCATTGAGCAACATTGCGGGGATTCTGAATGAAGGGCGCAATGTGCTGGGGATGATGCCGCATCCGGACCGGTCGAGCGAAAAGCTGCTGGGCTCGGTGGATGGTTGGAAAGTGTTTGAGTCGATGGTTGCAGGTGTAGTATCCCCCGGCAAAGCCGGGGGCTTTATGGTGTGAGCCCGCTCAAAGCGGCTTGAGCGGGGTCGCTAACGCTGCCCCGGCGTTGATGGGGCCGCAACTGCGCATATAATACCTTCCGCCGGCACTTGGCGATGAATGCTACGTGGTATTTGCACTCCCATACGGAGTGGCTTAAACTCTCAATTCCGGTCCATCCAGCTTCTCCTTGACGTGTGCTTTGGTCGGCTCACGACTGGAGTTTCTTGGATGGACTCCCGTATATGTCAAACTCCTACTGCCTCCCCGGTAAAGCCGGGGGATCTCCCGTAACCTTTAGACAGTATTGAACCAATCTTTTTCTATATACACTTGCTCGACTTTCTCGGTGCGAATACCAATACCAAGCTCTTTGAGCTTTTCCGCCAGATTGCCACCATCAATCAAATCAATCGGAGGCGCGCCATCGCGCGTTGCCTCTTTGACAGCCGCAGGCGTAAAAGTTCCCGTTGTAATAAAAAGGCCTTTATCAGCGCGCCCTACCATAGCACCACGAAAATCACGAATTTCGCCCGCACCGACAGAGCCTGTATAGCGCTTGCATTGAAATAGCACATGGAAACTCATCAGCCCATGGATTCTTGCGATTCCTTTACCGTCAATTCCGCCATCACCGGTTCGCCCTGTCACTTCGACCTGCGTGAATCCAGCTTCCCTAAGCATCCGCTGGACAAGCCTTTCAAAGGATTCCGGAGAAAGGTGCTTAGAGCTTATCCTTAAATAGTGTACTGAGTTGATTCCTGTGGAGGATGGTTTGTCGCATGCAGCATTTGTTTGAACGATGCTCAGATTCATGGCGCAAATCAAATCGAGGATCATATCCG
>NZ_JBEKYX010000063.1:0-28097 GCF_049510455.1 Occallatibacter sp.
CAGCAGGTGACCGCGTGGATGCAGTCGCATGGACTGACCGTTGCCAAGGTCTCCTCCGGCAAGTCCTCCATTGAGTTCAGCGGCACCATCGGGCAGGTCAACGAGGCGTTCCATACCTCGATCCACAAGTACACCACCACGAACAACGAGACGCACTACGCGAACGCCACCGACCCGCAGGTCCCGGCGGCCTTCAGCGCCGTCGTCAGTGGCGTCACCCAGTTGAACGACTTCCAGCCGAAGCCGCTGTACGTGACGCCGGGACAGGCCCAATACAATCCGAAGACGCACCAGGGCATCCCCCAGTGGACCGTTCCTGGCCAGGCGGGAGCGCCTCCGATTTATTTGCTGACCCCGGAAGACTTTGCCACACAGTATGACGTGAAGCCGCTACAGGCTGCGAATGTGACTGGCGCGGGTGTGACCATCGGCATCATCAACGAATCGAACATCGACATCAGCCTGGTCAACGCCTATCGCACGCTGTTCGGTCTGCCGGCGAATCCTCCGCAGGTCATCATCGACGGCAACGACCCTGGCATTAACGGTGCCGCACTTGAAGCCTACCTGGATGTCGAGAATGCCGGAGCCATCGCGCCGGCGGCAACGGTGAAGCTGTACATCGCAGGGTCAGAAGGGCTGTTGGGGGAGGGTGGAATCAATTTTTCCATGGTGCGGGCGGTCAATGACGATGCCGCCTCCATCCTCAGTTTTAGCTTTTCCAGCAACGAAGGAGATGTTCCCGAATCCTCCAACCAATTCTTCAACGATTTGTGGGAGCAGGCAGCCGCTCAGGGGCAGACCGTGTTGGTTGCAGCGGGCGATACCGGGTCTGCTTCGTCTTTATTTCCGCTCCTCGGCCTTGGCGTTAATGGCTTTGCGTCAACCCCCTGGAACGTGGCTGTGGGTGGAACCGACGCCTACTTTGGCGACTACGCGACCGGCGGCGCCAGCATCGCCAGCTACTGGAGCAATGCCAACGATGCCAACCTGGGCTCACTCCAGAAGCCGATGACCGAACAGCCGTGGAACGCATCGAACTACGGCCTGAACAGCACGACGTACGATCCTGACCCGCTTATATTGTATGATGGCTTTCCCGTTGGAGGCGGCGGTGGGGCAAGCAGTTGTGCGACGTCGAGCCCTGGCGTCCCCGATGCCTTAGGGTTCACGTTCCCGGTGTGCATCGCCGGCTGGCCCAAACCCAGTTGGCAGGTAGGCCCGGGCGTGCCGAACGATAAGGTGCGCGACCTCCCGGACGTCTCGCTCTTCGCATCGGCCGGGTACAACGGAGTTGTCTGGCCGATCTGCGCTTTCGCCGGCGAATGCACCGTTACCGATCTCAATCCCTCAAACGGTCAGCCGATCGTCACAGCAGTCGGTGGAACCTCGGCTTCGGCGCCTGCCATGGCCGGCGTCCTCGCGCTGATCGAACAGAAGTACGGCCCGCAGGGGCAGGCGAACTATACGCTCTATCCGCTGGCGAGACAGTTTCCCACGGCCTTCAACGACATCACGGTGGGCAGTAACAATCAGAACTGCACTGGTGACTTCATTTTCGTGCTCCTCTACGGCCTCGTCAATGGTTGTTCGCCCGATACCAACGGAGACGGGCTCGACTCCTTGCAGGGCTACTACGCCACCGCGGGATACGACCAGGCCTCGGGGCTGGGAACCGTCGACGTAAACCAGCTCTATACCAACTGGGGCAAGATCACCTACGCTCCGAGCAGCACGACGCTCTCGCTGACCCCCACCACCAGCACCCATGGACAGGGCGTTCTGGCGAGCGTGACGGTGACTGGAAACGGAGTGCCTTCAGGTCCTGTGGCGTTGGTCGCCAGCACCCCGCTTCCTAACAATAAGGGCCTTGACGCCCTGGTGCTCGGCAGCAATGGCAGCGTTCAGCAGACGTTCACTACGCTTCCCGGAGGCACCTATACCATCACCGCGCAGTTCAACGGCGATGGCATCAACGGCCCCAGCCAGTCGCAGCCGGTCAGCGTTACGATCACTCCGGAAGCAAGCGTTCTTACGCTTAGCGCGGAATACGCGAACGAGAGCGTCACCCCTGCGGCCGTCGGCAACATCACAGCGGGTAGTTCCGTTCCTTATGGAAGCGACCTCGTGTTGGATGTCACGATCGCTGCGGCGTCGGGTAGCCAGGGAGCTGCGACGGGCACGGTAACATTCAGCGATGGATCGACTGTGCTCGGGACAGCCGCCGTCAATGTTGCGGGGGCGGCGGAGTTCAAGGGTTCCTTCCTCTCCATTGGCAGCCATACCATCACCGCCAGCTACAGCGGCGATGCCAGCTATAACGCTTCGACAACCTCTCCGTTGCAGTTCACTGTAACGCAGGTGACAAGCGCGATCACTATTTTCCCCGATGGCACAACATTCTGCACACCAGTAGGGACGTCCACATGTGCTGGCAAATCCGATTACACTGCTGGGCAGGCAGCGGAATTCGAGGCAGTCGTAACGGGCAATTCAGCGTTCACCGGGGCTCAACCCACCGGGACCATGACGTTCCAGCTCGGAAGCGCCGCGCCTGTAACTCTTCCCATCATCCCGGAAATTAACAATGGCAACGTTCCCACGACAGGAGGAGCAACGGAGTTCTACCCCGCGTTGGCGGTGGGGAATTACTCGCTCATTGTCACCTATAGCGGGGACACCAACTACTCGTCGGCTACTCTCACCTACCCTGTTGTAGTGAACGCTCCAGCGGCAGGCGCATTGCTGCCGTCCACGACCACCTTCACCAGCAATCCAGCCGACCTCACCAATATCGGCCTGAGCACCGTTGTGACCTTGACCACGACGGTGACGGGGTCGGGAACGGTCGCACCTACGGGCAAGGTCGAGATGCTAGTGGGTGCTAATAACAACCCGTTCGGCCCAGCTACACTTGTTCCAGGAACCGGCAATACTTCGAGCGCGACGACCTCAGTCCTGGCAAGTGAGTTGATAGCTGGAAACGACGTGTTCGGCGCGATCTACCTTGGAGACAAGAATTACGCCGCATCCACCAGCGCGTACACCACGCTGTACGACGATCCCACGGACTTCACCTTCTCGACGCTGACGCCCAACGTGGCCATCCAATCTGGCAGCACGGGCACGGCCATGATCAGCCTGGGATCGGTGAATGGGTTCAACAGCACGGTGGCACTCACCTGCGCCGCGCCGAGCGCCCTGATCTGTACCTTCTCGAACGCCACAGTGAACTTGAACGGCATGACGACGCCCTTTGGGCGGATCGCCGGCTCGGTCCTTGCCTGCATGTTGTTGATCGTTCTTCCGCGGCGCCGCCGCTTCGGACAGATGATCGTCAGCGCCCTGGTGATGGCCGTGCTTCTGACAGCGGCCGGGTGCGGTCAACATCAAGCGCCGCCGCCCACTCCGACGCCTGTAGCACCACCACCAGTCGATGCGGCGAATGGAACGTACAACGTTGTGGTGACCGGAACCTCGCCCAACGGCATCATCCATAACACCACGATTACCGTGATCGTGCAGTAGCAGCTTTACTCCTTGCCCAGCCATCCGTGTGATGGCTGGGCATTTTTTTGCTTGCTGGCCGGCAGCAACATCAAGCCCTCTCAGAAGCTGCTCTCCGCTTCGCTCTCACCTCGCCGGACAGCGTATGCGTGGCGTGCGGAGGTGGGAGAGGGCTATTGCCGCTGGGATTTGTTTTTGTGGCGGGTATAACTTTGGTGGACCTTTCGCGATCCAGTTTGAACTTTTTGACCGAGATTTTGGTTCAAATGAGAGCTCTGTATGGTGAGATCGCTAATGAAATCAAGGGTATACGTGAACAGGCCGTAAAGGTGCCCCGCCGAGCCGATGGGAAAGGCGGGTGGCCCCGATCTCATATAGGCTCGGCATCCGTCGAGTGTGAGGGTGCCCCCGGTCCCTCGCCTTTGGGGACCGGGGAGTCATGGGAATCCGGCCCGCGGGCGCGCATCCATTCGGGCAGTTGCCAGCCTCTCTCACGAGCCGTCCACTCCGATTCGATCTCCACGGTTCCGCGCATGCCTGTTTGATAGTGGAGGACGCTCGACCACTTCCAATCTTCCGGTTTGGCAGCCAATCCGCGGCGAACCGGGTTGCGATGCATGTAGCGCAGCTTCTCCACAAACTTGCTGTGCGATGAGACATTGAAGTCATAATAATGGGCCTGCCAGAAGGGCCTTTCCTTGCTGCGCATCGAGACGGACAGCTTGAGAGCCTGAACCGCTCGGGATAAAAGCGCTCGCTGTGGCTCGCTGACCAGCAGATGCACATGCTCCGGCATGACGACGTATCCAGCAACCGCGAAGAGATACCGGAGACGCACGCGCTCCAGCGCGTCCTCAAAAAGCTCCATGGCCGGCGCCGCCGACAGGCAGGCTCGGCGACGATAACAACTCCAGGTGAGGAAGTGAAACTCTCCCGTTTGTTGATAACGGATACGCTTACCGTTCATGCAGGATGAGGATACACCGATGGATATGCGTGGCTTCCATCCCCGGGTGGCTTCCATCCCCGGTCCCCAAAGGCTAGGGACCGGGGGCACCCTCACCCTTACCCGTCGGGGCAGCCTCGCCCGTACCCGCACCCTCCAGGGCGCGTGCTTACCGAAACGAATTCCTTGCGTCGTTTGAACTATGATTCTGATGATGAAACGTTTTGCTTGCGTACTATCGATTTGCGCCATGGTGCTTTTTGTGCTCCATGCCGGAGCACAGAAGAAAAAGACTGACAATCTACAGAAGCCGATGGCTGGGCCAAGGGCGGTTGTGCTGCGAGTTACGTGGCTGTATGTGGCGGCGGACCTGAACTCGCAGAAGATGGACCGTGTGCAGATTGGCCGCGAGATGGTGATTGCCGAGCACAACGGGCCATGGATGCGCGTGTATGCAAATACCGACATTCAACTGGAGCATGAGAGCCCGGATACGCCGTTGATTGGCAGTCCGGACTCGATCCCGCCGCCTGTTTCGGGCTGGATTGAGGCCAAGGGAGTGGTGATAGAGACCACGCCGAACGGCGAACAAATCCTGATGGGCGAGGCGGCGAACGAGGAGTCGCTGGCAAACGATCCGCGTGGGCCGGCGAATGCGGCGAAGAGTGCCAGGCTGCTGTATCGCAGGATTGTAGAGATGTTTCCGAACTCGCCGCTGGCGCCGGAGGCTGCCTGGCGCGCGGCGGACATCCAGTGGCAGATTCAGAAAGCCGATTCGGCATCGCGGCCCTCTGCTAAGGAACGCGATGCGTATTTGCGCGAGCAGATGGACGAGGATGAGATGAAGAAGGTCATTAAGTTCTATCCGCATACGCGGCAGGCGGATATGGCGGCCTTTGAGCTGATCGACAACAAGCTGTGCGGCGACTGGCAGGGGCAGGAAAAATGCCCGGAGAAAGAGTCTGATTTGTACGAAAAATATGCCAGTGAACATCCGGATGGGCCGAGGACTGCGGAGGCGCTGTATGCGGCGACCTACCGGCAGGCGGTGCTGGTGGATATGTTCTCCGCGGACGGTAATGACAAAAACGCGAATACGGCGAAGGGGCGGGCGCATGAGCTTGCCGGGTGGCTGAAGGACAAGTTTCCGCAGACGGATTATGCGGGCCGGGCCGCGGCGCTGGCTTTCCGTATCGATCAGGGCGTTCCGGTTTACGGCATCGAGCACGAGTAGCTAAGAAAGCGAATCCGAGATGCAACACGCGCAGCCGCTGCGGGGTCGTATGATCGAAATATCCCTTTGCAGCGGGCTTTGTGACGTTCGAGGACGATATTTTCCGTTTTATTCATTTTGATTTTTACTTCTGGCTTATTCCGGAGGGCGTGTGAACGCTTATTTACAGTCCGTGATTCTGGGCATTGTTGAGGGTTTAACCGAGTTTCTGCCGGTGAGTTCGACGGCCCACCTGCGTATTGCCGAAGCGATGATGAAGATTCCGCTGGACGATGCGTACTGGGCGATGTACACGGTGGTGATTCAGGCGGGTGCGATTTTTGCGCTGCTTCTTCTGTACCTGAGCCGGATTCTGGATTTTTTCCGGACCTTTCCTCGCGGCGAACGAGGCGATAAAAACTTTTTCACGCATCCTATCTCGCTGACGATGATTGCGTTTATCTTCACGACGATTCCGGCGCTGGCGCTGAAGAAGTGGAGCGATAAGCACCTGGGCAGCCTGACGGCGATTGCGCTGGCGCTGGTGATTGGCGGCGTGATTATGTGGGCTGTCGATTACTGGGCCTCGCGCAGCGATCCTTCGACCGAGCATGTGGAAGATATGAACATTCTGCAGGCGATCTGGATTGGGCTGTGCCAGTCGCTTTCGGCGATCTTTCCGGGCACATCTCGGTCGATGTCCACGATTGCCTCCGGGCAACTGGCGGGGATGGACCGGCCGACGGCGCTGGAGTTCAGCTTTCTGCTCTCGATTCCGACGATGCTGGCGGCGACAGCTTATGACCTGTTCAAGGAGATTCATCCGAGCCGGGCGGCGCAGCTTGCCGGCGTAGAACCGGCGCATGTGGTGATGACGGGCGAGCGGTGGATTGTGCTGACCATCGGCTTTGTTGTCTCCTTCATTGTGGCTTTTGGCGTGGTGGAGTGGTTCCTGGCCTGGGTGCGGAAGCATGGGTTTACGATCTTTGCGATCTACAGGATTCTGGCCGGCGGGGCGCTGCTGATCTGGGGCGCGAAGCTGATGGGGCAGTAGAACTTCAGCTATCCTGTGCACGGTTGATTCCGAAGTGGCTTGATTTGTGATGGTTACGGCCGTCTCCACAGTTTCTATCCGAATCTTTATGCGATCTTCATTCTGAAACTGTGCAACTGTGCGACCCAGGGAGCAGGGTACAGAGGACGGGCTGCAAGTGACATACAGATCGTGAACCATGGACTGTAACCCTCCTCCATTGCCGATATTGCTGAAAATGAAAAGGCCCGAATCCGGTGGGATTCGGGCCTTGGTTTTCCTGCTGATTATCAGTAGAGCACAATCGACCTTAATTATGTGAAAACTATCTGAGATGTGAGTTGGGTACGAAAGGGCATTGGACTTTCGTAACTAAAAAAATTTGTTGACTCTATTTTTAGATTTGTGCTCATATGAGTTCGCCTTCGATCCACAAGATTACTTCCCAGTGCGCATTACCGTGCTGAATGAATCCAAGGCTGGGCCCCCTTGCGATTTCTTTGACTCTGCATTGACAACGCTGATTTTCCATCGCGGCATTTGCAGAGCCGTATCACACTTGCTCGCGCTGGAATTGTGACGAATAACCTCATTGCGGAGATCAAATCCGCCGAAGGAGAGAACACATTCGTTCATCTTTACCCGCCCCCCACCACGCTCAAAGACAGCATTCACATTGGATGAAGTTTTCATTACGGAATATCCCACTTATGTGTGGCTTGGCTTTCACGCTCGCAGGATGTACGAGCATCAACAACAATCTTCAAGTCAATACACTTCTTGGAAAATTTACTACAGGCGGTACTGTTAGCGTACCGTTGAGTAACCAACCAATTGCCGGTCAAATGCAAGCAACCGATTCAGGCTACGATGGCCATTCGTTAGTTGGCAGTGTCACAGAGTTTAGTGTAGTTACAAATCCGAGCGCGGTCATTAATAACGCCGAAATGCCTGCGTATTGGAATTTTCAATGGAACATATCGAACGACACGTGCTATAGCCCGACCTACCCTTATGATCAATTGACCAGTCCCGCAGTCTACAACAACGTACAGGTCGCTCCAAATGAATATGAAGCTTATTGGCCTGTTCAACTGTCCGATCCATCTCAAAGCTTCACATGTTATCAAAACATTCCCACAAATCCAGATTTCGCTCCTTCTGAAGTGAGTCCACAATTTGCACTTGACAATGCATTACCCTCAACCATTCAGGTTCATGCATTCTCGCCGATCCAGACTGCAGCCGCTGCCACTCAACTGAACATCTACAACACATCTTTTGCGAATCCAGCTACGATGACTGCCGATTCGATTGCTTCAGGCGGCGCCAGCGCTACTTTTCCATATCCTACGAGTCTTCCAGCGGGAGCGTATATAACCACAATTACCACCGGGAGTGGCACGAGCCTTACCACTAACGGAATGGAACCATTTTTCATTGCGCACAATGACACAACATACTCGTCCGCGTTCGGAGTCGCTGTGGCAATCCCCGCGGAAACCGTGGAGACATTCACATGGCATGCGACGAATAATGGGCCGTGCGCGGGAGGCGCAACGACCAGCACAACAAATTATGGCGGGAGCGCGCTTCCACTGGTAACACTGATGTCGGAAGGTAAGCTTGCTGTAGGAAGCTCCTCGAACACTATTTCCGTTGGAACCCGCCCAACAGTTGTTATCCCTTATAACGCCCAGGGCCAGACGGTTAGTCAGAGCGGCTCTTGCGGTCCATCGACTTTAACGACTTATTCCGGGGCACAATCCGCACTTGTTGTGAATACCGGGAGCAACAATGTTTCATTGGTCAGTATTGGCGAATATAGCTACCCAACAGGAACAGTCTCAGTAGGCACGGCACCGGTTGCCGCTGCGATTAACCCCGCCGGAACTTATGCGTATATCGCGAATTACGGCAGTAATACTGTATCCGAGGTGAGCCTTCAGAGTGTCGACGTCACTCATACGATCAGCGTGAGCGCACATCCGACATCGGTGGCATTTGACAGCAGTGGTAACCTCTGGGTCGGAGGACAGGGATATCTTGCCAAGATTAATCTGTCAACCTATGCTGTGGGGACAACATATTCCCTTAACGGCACCATGGCAGGTATGAGCTATGACGCGTCTGAAGGGGCATTTGTCAGCACTGTTCTTCAAAATGGGAATGCAGCATATGTAAGCAAGCCATCTTTGAGCAGTGGGACCACTGGCAGCGATGCAATTACATCCAGCACATCCGCTGGGATTTCGTATTCGACTACCGGCTCAATCTCTGTTTCGAGCGGGAGTTCGACTGGAACAGCAATCGTAGCAGATGCAGCTCCTTATGCTTCCTCAAGTATCGCTACCGACCTCGCGTTTCCAGCGCAAAATGCCTTTAACCCTCCCATCTACAATTCTTCCTATTCCAATGGCGACATCATCGCGTCCGCGAATGGAACTTCCTTCACCGTATCCTCGCTCTCAACAGGCAATATATTGATCGGCGGTACCACTCCGTATCCGATCCGAGGGGTCACGCTGACTTCAACCATGCTATATCTCACAATGCCGGAGAGTAATTCGCTCATCACCTTGCCACTACAGCTTCCTTAACAACTTAAAAGGGGCGCGGATGAACATCCGCGCCCCAAGGGATAAGAATGAAAAAAACAATCGCGTCGTGCGCATTCTTGATCTGCTTCCACACAATCGCATTATTTGGGCAGCAGGAGAACCGATTTGATTTCAGATCGAGTTATGGAGTTACAACGACATATTCGTCGAACTCCAGCCACATCCTCATCGGTATTTCCGAGGGAAGAGAAATTACTACCGCGGGCTTTGAATATACGCATCGGCTTCTGGAGAATGGCAGCGTAAAACTGGAGTATGCCGGTGAGGTGAGTCCGCTTTACCGCGAGAGCGATCCAGCTATTACTGGATACACAGAAACCTATGATGGGATTACTACCTTTTATCCAACAGGCTCGGCCCGGGTCGTCCTGACGCACGGAGGATCTCCTCCCGAGGACTGCATAACGTATTACCCGACTTGCGTTCCGGTGAATCCAGTGCCTGGGCCGAATGAAATCACATACGGATTTGCCACGGCTCCATTGGGATCGCGCGTCATCCTTCGGCCAAGGAAAAGAGTTCAGCCAACGTTCTTAACGAATGTTGGGATGGTTTTTACGCAGCGGACTATCCCCGTTGACGAAGCGTCGTCTATCAATTTTCAGTTTTCCTTCGGCCCCGGAGTGCAGGTCTTCGTTACCAAAAATTATTCGTTTCGGATCGAATATCTCTACAGGCACATCTCGAATGCCGATATCGGATTGTTGAATCCGGGCATAGACCAAGGGGTATTTCGGATTACCTTAAGCCGCCACCGATAATCACGTGATCTGACAGGGTGTCCCATGTTCGTTCCCCCTATCGCGAGGCAAAAATCGAAGGCAAACGCGGAGTGTCAGTGTTTACGGTGGAACCGGCTTTAAACGCGAACACTGACGATTACGCAAAAAAGAAGGGCGATGTGAGCCAGGCCGAGCGCACGATTGAGTTGCAGGCTTATTCCGATGGTGTGAAGACTACTTTGCCTTGGACGTAGTGGGGTGTGCGGGTGTCTGCTTCAATCGAGCTTGTAGGGCCAGTTGGGCTTAGAGAATGCGGCGCCATCTACCCAGAGTGTCTGGCCGCTGATGAAGGATGCCTGATCGGACGCTAAGAACACGACTGCATCACCGACATCTTTAGGCATGCCGACGCGTCCGATGGGGGCTTCTGTTGCCCAGATGGCCGCGTATTGTGGGTCTTCCTGCTCTGTGCGCTCGGTCAGGATGGCTCCGGGAGCGACGCAGTTGACGCGGATGTTGTATTGGCCGAGTTCGGTGGCGGCTATGGTTGTTAATGCTGCGATACCGGCTTTGCTGACGCTGTAAGAGACGAGGCGCGGGAACGGCAGCTTGATGCTGCCGGAGCCGATGTTGATGATCCCACCGCCTCCGGTGTCTTTCATCCAGCGGGCGGCGGCTTGAGAGCAGAGGAATGTTCCCTTGAGGTTTGTGTCAATGTCGCGGTCCCATGCGCTTTCTTCGAGTTCGAGGAATGGCGCCCAGGTTTGCGTTCCCGCGTTGTTTACGAGGATGTCGAGCCGGGTAAATTTCTGAGCCAGGCGATCGAACATACTCTGGATGCCTGCGCTGGATCTGAGGTCTGCGGGTGCGGCGAAGGCTTCCGAGCCGAGGGTGCGAATCTCATGGATGATCTGATAGGTGAGTGGGGATTCTTCTTTGTCGTTGATGGCTACGGTGCAGCCTGCGCGTGCTAATGCAAGAGCGATTCCCTTGCCTACGCCCTGCGCGGCTCCGGTGACTAGCGCGGTTTTTCCTGCTAGTGGTTTGTAGAGGTTTTGTTCTGCGCTTGTCATCTTGAGTCTCTCCGACTTTACGACATACCGATGATTTCGCCGTGTTCGTCTACGTCAATGGCGAGGGCGCGGGAGAGTTTGGGCAGGCCGGGCATGAGCATCATGGAGCCGGAGATGACTACTAAAAAACCTGCGCCGGCGGAGAGTGCGATGTCTGTGATGTGGAGCGTCCAGCCGGTGGGTGCGCCGAGGAGTTTGGGGTCGTCGCTGAGCGAGTACTGTGTTTTGGCGATGCAGATGGGGAGCTGGCCGAAGCCCCAGCGAGTGAAGCGGGCGAGGCTTTCTTTGGCGCGGTCGCTTAATTCGACGGCATCTGCGCCGTAGATTTTTTGCGCTACCTTTGTGATTTTTTCGAGTACGGGGTCGGTGGATTCATAAGCGGTGGTGAGCGCGGGGTTGGGATTGGCTGCGATGACTTCGACGACTTTCTGTGCGAGCTCGACTGCACCTTCCGCGCCTTTGGCATAAGCCTCAGAGAGTGCGAACTCTGCTCCATGTGCGAGGCAGAAGGTGCGCAGGGTGTCGAGTTCTTCTGGCGTGTCGTTGGGGAATTGGTTGATGGCTACGACCAGCGGCAGGCCGAAGCTGCGCACGATGGCGATGTGTTTTGCGAGGTTGGCGAAGCCGCGCTGGAGGTCGCCTTCGCCTTGCTGCTTGACGCTTTGGACGGTTGTTACCAGAACTGCGGCGGAGGGTTTGGTGCCGGAAAGTGGACTTACCAGGTCCATGTATTTTTCGAAGCCGAGGTCCGATGCGAAGCCTGTTTCGTTGATGACGTAATCGGCAAGTTGCATGCCCATTTTTTGCGAGACGATGGAACTGGTTCCGTGAGCGATGTTGGCGAAGGGGCCGCAATGGACCGTTGCTGGCGTGCCTTCCGTGGTTTGCACGAGATTGGGGAGTAGAGTTTCACGCAACAAGGCCATCATGGGGCCGGTGGCGTTGAGGTCGGCTGCGCGCACGGGATTTCCCTTGCGGTCCTGGCCGATGACGATGCGGGCGAGACGGGTACGGAGATCTTCGCGGCTCTCGGCGAGCGCGAGGATGGCCATGACTTCAGAAGCCGCCGTGATGAGGAAGCCGCTGGGGCGATTGCTGCCGTCGCGCTGCTTTTTGTCAGGAGCGGTTACGCTGACGATGATGCTGCGCAGGGCGCGGTCGTTCATGTCGAGCGTGCGCGGCCATGTGATGCTGTCGGGATCGAGGTCTAGTTCGTTGCCGTGGAAGAGGTGCGAGTCGATAAGCGCGGCGAGAAGGTTGTGCGCGGAGGTGATGGCGTGGAAGTCGCCGTGGAAGTGGAGATTGATTTTTTCGGCGGGCTCGACCTGGGATTTTCCGCCGCCGGCTGCGCCGCCTTTCATGCCGAAGACAGGGCCGAGGGACGGCTCGCGTGAGGTGAGGATGGCGCGCTTGCCGATTTTTTCCAGGCCCTGCGCCAGGCCGATGGATGTTACGGTTTTGCCTTCTCCGGAGATAGTGGGCGTGGTTGCTGTGACCAGCACGAGATGGCCGTTGCGATGGAAGCGCTGGTCTTTGAGCAGGTCGAGACTTAGCTTGGCGCTGACCGGGGTGCGCTTTTCGTAGAGGCCTTCTGTGAGGTCGAGCTTGGCGGCGATTTGTTCGATGGGGAGCAGGGTTTTCTTCACGCGGGTTCCTCGGAGAGTTCAGTGATTGACAAAGCTCTGAATCCATTGGCGAGCGGAAAGCTGTTAGGGGATCGGGAAAGAACCGCGCCAGCGGCCACTCGCGATTTACCCACCACATTTCGCACGAAATCGAGATTTACCGTGTCGCCCATGTCCGGCAGTTCGGTCCACTTCGCTTCGTAGAGCTCCAGACGTCCGCCGGCATCTACTAAAAAATCGACTTCGCGCGTGCGGTCGCGCCAGAAGAACAAGCTGCCCACGCGGCCGGCGCGCCGTTCACGATCGCGAAGCTGGGCGAAAACAAAAGTCTCCCAGAGAGCGCCGATTGCTGGAGATTGACGCAGCGCGGTCTCCGAGCGGACGTTGAGCAGGGCGCAGAGCAGGCCCGTGTCAGCGAAGTAGAGCTTTGGGCTCTTGACTATGGACTTGGTGCGATTCGAAAACCACGGCTCCAGCAGGACAATCTGGCCGGAGGCTTCCAGCATGGAGAGCCAGTGATTGGCCGTGGAAGGCGCAATGCCTACATCGCGGGCCAGATCGGCCTTGTTGAGCAGGTTTGCAGAGCGGAGCGCGCAGGCGCGCACAAACCGTTCGAAGTCCCGCAGACTGCCTACATTGGTGAGGAGACGCACATCGCGTTCGAGATAGGTTGCGAGATATGAGTTGTAGAACGCAACCAGATCGATGTCCGGGTTTGCGTAGAGTTCCGGGAAACCTCCGCGCGCGATGGCTGATTCCACTCCCACGCCGGGAAGCGCTGCTCGAATCTCAGAGAAAGAAAGCGTTTCAAGCTCCACGATGTCGGCCCTGCCCGCCATGGACTCGGAGACATTCTTCATCAATGTGAACTTCTGTGAGCCGGTTAGCAAGAACTGGCCATTGCGCGCGCGATGCGCATCGACTTCGGCCTTGAGATGCCGGAAAAGACCGGGCGCATATTGCACCTCATCGATGATGACGGGTGGAGGATAGCGCTGCAGAAAAGCACGCGGCTCTTTCTCGGCCTGCTCGGCTTCCGTGGGAAGATCGAGGGAGACGAAGGAATGCTTCGGGAACAGGCGCCGGAAGGTCGAAGTTTTGCCGGTTTGCCTGGCTCCGGTGAGCACGATGACGGGCCGGGTTCTGGAGGAACGTTGAAGCCGGGGCTCAACGGCGCGCGGAATCCACATGTGCAAAATATACGATAGAACCGCATATTTTGCACAATGATTGTAACCATTTGCTTCTAAAGGCTATAGGCCGACGACGAGTTTTGCCGAGGACTAAAGGCATCAAGCTCTTACTTGGGCATGGGGATCGACCAGGCTTTGCCTGCGCCGCGCTCGGTGAACCACAGGGTATCGCCAGCAGGCTCTATGCCGGTTGGTGTCTTGAGTCCTTCTTTGAGCACGGTCACGCTTGCCTTGTCTCCGTTGACGGTGATGGCTGAGATTTTGCCGCTGCCGTTTTCGGCTACGAAGAGTTTGCCGTTTGCGGCGCGCATGCCATCGGGTCCGTGTATTGGCTGATCCGTCCAGATGTCTACAGGCGCGCCGGGCTTGCCGGAAGCGTCCACGGGGATGCGATAGAGCTTGTTGAAGATGACGTTGTTGACGTAGAGCGTGCCGTCGAGGAAGGTGATGCCGTCAACGCCTTGAAGTGTTCGATGTTCGAGGTACAGATCCGCGGTGGATGCGCCGGCCGCGAGCCTGTAGATTCTGCCTGTGCCGGTGTCTGTGATGTAGAGCGCTTTGTCCGGCCCGATGGCGAAGTCGTTGCATGTGGTGTTGTCGCCGGGCAGGTTCCAGCGGAGCTTTGGCGCTCCTGTGGTGAGGTCAAAGCCTCTGAGCGCGGTGTGGCGCTGCACCGGCGTGGTGTTTGGTGTAGGGGTGAGCTGGCAGGTCCATAGCGTGTGCGTGGAAGCATCGGCGAGCATGCCGAAGAAGAATGTGCCGGGGCCTTCCGCGCTGGCGTCAATGAATTTTTCGGCGGTAGATGAGCCGGGACGCACCTTGTAAACAAAGGGCGAACTGGCGCTGCCGACGATCAGCGTGCCGTCCGGCGCCATGGTCAGGCTTTCCGGTTGCGATTTGGCATCGCCGATCAGGATTTCAGAGGGGGATTGGGCCTGCGTCAGGCTTGCGGCCAGAACAATGCAGACGGCGAGGATTCGAGTATTCAGAAGAAACATTGGCATGGCTCCGTGTGATTGGCATGGCCAGTATATAGAAGCATGGCTGCGTATTCGCAAATGCGGGGAGAGCAACGTACTGAAGATTACAGGCACCCGCCAATATGGATGGTGTCGATTGAGGCTTTCATCGGTTGAAGTTTAGCAGGACACAGTGGGAGAGTGATTGAGCGGTGGACGAACGGGAGTGCTATCCCACCCATGCGCAAAAAGCGCGCATGGATGGGGGACACGGCAACCGACCTTTATACCTTCGGGAGAGATGCTCTAGAAACTAATTCTCGAAGTTTGTGTCGCAAAAGCAGGCCGTGGCGTACAATTGCCCCGGCCAAAAAACCATAGTGGAAATCCGGCTTAAATAAAGCTGCGGCGTCATGCAGGCTTACAGCGTCACGGCAAACTCATGGAAAGCTTTGTTTCGATTTCGTTGCCATAGTTGATCCTCATATCATCGCGGTTCCATTTCACGACTCACTTTAGGAGAAGCCATGACACGACTGACTTTGCTTTTGACTTCCGCAGTGTCAATATCACTGCTTTGCTTTTCACCGCAAACACAGGCCCAGCGCCATGTTTTTATCCCTGGGTCCAGTTTGCCGCAGGCGAACAACGCATCCGGCCAGGCGATGGCCCACACGCACCTGCGCATCCTTGTGCCCTCGGCCACGCAGATGAACTTCGGCAAGGCCGCCACGCAGCCCAATGAACTTCCCCCGTTCCCCGGTTTCTTTTTTGAAACGCCGGCTTCGATTGCATGTATCTATCAGCTTGCGGAGCCCTCGGTCCGCGGCTGTAACCCGAATGTGACCACGGCCAATCCATCGGGCGGCGGCCGCGCCATTGCGCTGGTGGACGCCTTCGACGACCCGTCAGCCGTGGCAGATATTGCGGAGTTTTCGGCTCAGTTCGGCCTGCCGGCGGCAGATTTGACCGTGGTGTTTGCGCAGGGCACTGAGCCCGGCATCGACCCCACAGGCGGCTGGGAGACAGAGGAAGCACTCGATACGCAGTGGGCTCACGCCATGGCGCCTGGGGCCAAAATCTTCCTGGTGGAGGCAGCGACGAGCAGCCTCAATAATCTTTTTGCGGCAGTTCAAGTGGCCAGTAAACTGGTGGCCGCAGCCGGCGGCGGAGAGGTTTCGATGAGCTGGGGCGCGGGAGAGTTCAGCAGCGAAACCGCGGAAGACGGGATATTCACCACGCCCGGTATTGTCTACTTTGCGTCAACCGGTGATACGCCGGGTGTGGAATACCCAAGCGCATCTCCCAACGTGGTGGCGGCGGGCGGCACCACGATCTCCCGCAACAGCACGACAGGCAACTTTATCCTGGAAAACACGTGGCAGGATGCAGGCGGCGGACCGAGCCAGGTTGAGCCGCGGCCGGCATTCCAGCGTGACGTTGCCTATATTGTTGGCGGCACGCGCGGAACGCCGGACCTGTCATTCGACGCCAATCCGAACACCGGCGTATGGGTCTTTAACGATAACCCCGTACTCGGTGACGGATGGTTTATTGTGGGAGGCACCAGCGTGGCGGCGCCGTCGCTGGCGGGGATCACGAATGCAGCCGGTCACTTCAGCAAGAGCAGCGCAGTAGAGAATTCCGCACTCTACTCTGGAGAACAGCGGCGCTTCAATGACATCGTTTTCGGCGACTGCGGGCTGAACATCAGCGACTTCGCCCTGCCTGGGTACGATTTCTGCACCGGCAATGGCAGCGTGAATGGGCAGCAAAGGAGATAAGCACGTATAACGGCAGGAGCGCGGGTTTCGCAATGGCGCGGAACTTCGCTCAGGACGATACTCGCTGGACGCCCCGGAGCCGGGGTCCCAATACGATGATGTTTGTCGTGCGGGGCTTTCGGAGCCGGGGCGTTTGGCGTTTGCCTGCCGCATACCATCTGGAATGCTGGTATACGATATGGCAGGGAGAACAGGATGCAGGCAGCGAGAAAAATTACCGTGCAGATTCCCGCGGAGTTGCTGACCAAAGCGCAGAAGGCAAGCGGCGCTGGAATTACGCAGACGATTCGTACCGGGCTTGAGCTGGTTGCGGCCGGCAGAGCGTATGAGCGGCTTCTTCAGCTTCAGGGCAAGGTTCGATTTTCAAAGACGCTGCAAGAGCTGAAGGCAGACCGTTGATTGCGGCGGACACGAGCACCTGGATCTGCTTCTTTGAAGGGGAACCGGGTGAGGATGTGCTGGCTCTGGCCAAGGCCCTTCAGGCCAGACAGGTTGTGATGCCGCCTCCCGTGCTTACGGAATTGTTGAGCGACCCCGAGCTGCCTGCCGCTGTGGCGCAAACTCTGCTGGAGCTTCCTTTGATTCCGTTGAAAGATGATTTCTGGCATCGGGCCGGAAGACTGCGCGCGAAGGCCCTGGGCCGCAAGCGAAAGGCTCGGCTTGGAGACGCACTGATTGCACAATGCTGCATTGACGCCGATATTGCCCTCATCACGCGGGATGGAGATTTCAAAGCGTTCTCAAAGAGCCTGGAGTTGTTATAGGCATCGGGATCGCGGTCAGAGGCCGAGTTCGGATTTGGCTTCGATGAATTTGACTAACGCGAATTCCAGATTTTCTCTTGTGTGGGCGGCGGAGATTTGCGTGCGGATTCTTGCTTTGCCTTGCGGGACTACTGGATATGAAAACGGGATGACGTAGATGCCTTTGGTGAGCAGGGCTTCGGCCATGCGGGAGGCTACTACTGCGTCGCCAAACATGACGGGGACGATGGGGTGCGAGCCGGGGAGGATGTTGAAGCCGGCTTTGGTCATCTCTTGGCGGAAGAAGCGCGTGTTTTCCATGAGGCGCTTGCGGAGGTCGCCGGATTCCGAGAGCAGGTCCAGGACTTTAAGCGATGCGCCGGCGATGGGCGGGGCTACGGAGTTGGAAAAGAGGTAGGGGCGCGAGCGCTGGCGGAGAAGCTCGATGATTTCTTTGCGGCCGCTGGTGTAGCCGCCGCTGGCTCCGCCGAGGGCTTTGCCGAGGGTGCCGGTGATGATGTCAACGCGGCCTTCTACTCCACACAATTCAAGCGTGCCGCGGCCGTTTTCGCCGATGAAGCCGACGGCGTGGGAGTCATCGACCATGACGAGGGCGTTGTACTTGTCGGCGAGATCGCAGATTTTGTCGAGCTTGGCGAAGTAACCGTCCATGGAGAAGACGCCGTCAGTGGCGATGAGCTTGTAGCGCGCGGTGGAGGCTTCTTGCAGCTTGGCTTCGAGGTCGTCCATGTCGCCGTTGCGGTAGCGGAAACGTTGAGCTTTGCTGAGGCGGACGCCGTCAATGATGGAGGCGTGGTTGAGCTCGTCGGAGATGATGGCGTCTTCGGCGTCGAGGATGGTTTCGAAGAGGCCGCCGTTGGCGTCAAAGCACGAGCTGTAAAGGATGGTGTCTTCTGTGCCGAGGAAGCTGCTGATGCGGGCTTCAAGCTGCTTGTGCAGAGACTGCGTGCCGCAGATGAAGCGGACACTGGCCAGGCCGTAGCCCCATTCGTCGAGGGCCCGCTGCGCGGCCTGGACGATGGACCAGTGATTGGCGAGGCCGAGGTAGTTGTTGGCGCAGAGGTTGAGGAGGGGTTCGCCGCCGGTGGAGACCTGGGCTTGCTGCGGGGTGGTCAGGACGCGCTCGTTTTTATAGAGGCCGGCGGATTTGATTTCGGCGATTTTGGTTTGGAGATGGGATTGGTATGTGCCGTACATTGGGGTCCTCGTTCGATTTCAAGGATAGAGGATGGCGAATGGAAAAAGGGACAGAGGGAACAATAAACGCCGGCCCCTTCGATTCCAATCCCGATGCTGGAAGCAGGTCTGCCCGTTATCGCAGAAGGCCACAGGCTTCGAGCACCAGTAGTACTCGCCGCGGTACTGCGTGTTATTGGCCCCATTCCAGACCGAGACCCATTGGCCATTCGCGTTGAAGACAAACTCTGTGGTTCCGGCGCCGGTCACGGTCTGCACCCGCTGGTTGAGAGCACTATACCTGCACTTTGCGGTGTTTCCGGTTGGCTGGGCTGCGGGCTTTGGTGACGCCAAACCTTTCCGCAAAGAACACGGAAAGGATGCGGCATCCGCAGTTGTGATGGGGTTAATAAACAGATGAGTGAGTCACCCGCCATCCGACCATCTTAGACCCGCCCGCTCATCGCGATAAAACCGCGATGAATTGGGCACAACTGCGTCCGTGGAATGCGGAAGCGGAAAACGTCCGGCACTATGGCGGTTGCAGCGCGGGAAGGGCGCAGCATCCTTCCCGAAAAGTACGGAAACGTCTATCTCCTTATTTGGCAAGTGTTAGGCTACAGGCTACAGTTGTTCAGGTGAGAATATGCAACTTCATCCATAAGGGTTTGAAGAAGCTCTACGCGGACGATGCCACAAAGGGCGTGCCGCCCGATACGGTGGACAAGCTCCGCAAGATGCTTGCCTTTCTGGACGACATGGAAGACCCGGAAGAGTTGCGGATGCTGCTCTCGTGGAAGGCGCATACCTTGACGGGCGACCGCAAGGGCGCATGGAGCCTGAGCGTAACGGCCAATCGGCGGTTGACCTTTCGTATCGACACAGCCGAACGCGAGATTTGCGACGTGAATTTAGAGGACTACCACTAGGCCAAAGGAGAAGAAACCATGCCCATGAAGAATCCGCCCCATCCTGGGGATTTCATTCGGACGGAGATTATCGAGGCCGCAGGCTTGACGGTTACGGCGGCGGCACAAGCGTTGCGCGTCTCGCGGCCTACGTTGTCCAGCCTGCTCAATGGCAAGGCCAACCTCTCCGGGGACATGGCGCTCCGCATCGAGAAAGCCTTTGGAGTGAAGATGGACACGCTGATGCGTATGCAGTCGTCTTACGACATCGCCCAAACACGCAAGCGTGAGAATCAAATCCGCGTGCCGCGCATTTCCGTATTGGCCGCTACGCATTCGCGATCGGAGTCGCGCGCGGAGAAATGGAAATCACACTAGCCAACCCTATGCCAGGCCACGACCGCGACGCCTGCGTGGCGCTCCGCGTGAACGACACAGACCTCTATTACAACGAGTGGAATCCAAAAGTGAAGGTTTTACGCGCCCCAAAAGACGAAGACTGGGGTGCCCGCACTTTCGACCTGCCAGACGCCTCCGGCAATACCGTCTTCGTCATGGGCCCTGTCACTGGCAAATAGGCCGGAACGAAGGACTGGCTTTCGTTTCTGCTAATCCCTGATCCCTGACCTCTAGTCTTTCAGCGTCACCACAATCTTCCGCGCATCGCCACCCTTGGCCTCAATCGCAATCTCCCCCGTAGCGCGCTTCTTCAGGCTCTTGAATTTCTCGCCCCACTCCACCAGCACCAGCGCATCCTCGGTCAGCAGATCGTCCAGCCCCAGCGTCTCAAGCTGCCGCTCACCCTCCAGCCGATACACATCCAGGTGATACAGCTTCACCGGCACGCCATTCCGCACACCCTCATACTCATGCACCAGCGTAAAAGTCGGGCTCGTCACCTCATCGGGCTCCGCGGCCTCCAGCGCCTGCGCAATGCCCTTCACCAGCGTCGTCTTTCCCGTGCCCAGGTCGCCCGTCAGCAGCAGCAGTTGCGGTGGCTTCAGCAGCTTCGCCAGCTTGCGCCCCACTTCCACCGTGTCCGCGCCGCTCCGCGTGGTGAACTCATGCACCTTCCCGGCTGCCACCGTCGCTTCTGCCGTCATCGCTTCCTCCTGCCACTCGTTCTGCGACCCTGCAACCAAACATAGCCCGAATCGTCTCGATTGCTTATACGAAATGCCTGTGAAAAATGTGTAAAACTGTCCGTCGCCAGCAGCGTATGCTCGTTTCCCTTTCGCACGGCAATGTCCGCAGCCAGCCCATGCAGATAAACCGCCGCCTCCACCGCACGCTCCGGCTCGTCAGGATATTGCGCCAGCATTCCCGCAATCATCCCCGCCAGCACATCGCCGCTGCCGCCCTTCGCCATCCCCGGATTGCCGGTAGTATTCACTGCCACCTGCCCGCCAGGATGGGCCACCAGCGTCCGCGCGCCCTTCAGCACCACAATCGCGCCGTACCGCATCGCAAAGCTCCGTGCCACATCCAGCCGGTTTGCCTGAACCTCCGCAACCGTTAGCCCCACCAGCCGCGCCATCTCGCCCGGATGCGGCGTAATCACCACTGTCCGCTTCTTTGCAATTTTGGTCAGCAGCGTATCGGACTGCCGCGCCAGCTGATTCAGCCCATCCGCGTCAATCACCACCGGCATTTTCGTGCCGAACAGAAACAGGTTCAGAAACTTCACCGTATCCGCGCTCTGGCCCATCCCCGGCCCAATCACCGCCACCGTAATTCCCTTGGTCAGCGCCTCCCGCGCCTCTCCAGCCAGATTCTCCCACGCAATCTGACCCTCGGCATTCGCCTTCAGCGGCCACGTCATCAGCTCCGGCGCATACCCCGACACCACCGCCAGCGCAGTCTCCGGCACAGCCGCCGTCACCAGCCCCGCGCCCACGCGCATGGCCGCCATCGAGCTCATCACCGGCGCGCCCGCCTTGCCGCCCGCAGCGCCAAAACTCCCGCCCACCACCAGCACATGCCCAAACTTGCCTTTGTTCGCATCCGCCGCCCGCGGCCTCTGCACCAGCTCCATCGCCGCGCCGCCCCATTGCAATCCCAGCGTCGAAACCATCGCCTCATCCGGCGAGCCAATCGGAGCCACCACCACCGGCTGATCCCACCCCCGCGTCAGTTGCCCAAAAACATGCGCAGGCTTCGGAGCCGTAAACGTCACCACCGCATCCGCCGGAAACACGTCAGTGTCTACCGCAGCCTTGGTCTCATCCGCCGGCCAGCCGGAAGGCAGATCCACCGCCAGCACCGGCGCGCCGCTGCCCTTTACCCACTTCAGCGCATCCAGTACCAATCCCCGCAGCGGCGGCTGAAACCCCGTACCCACAACCGCATCCAGAATCAGTTCCGCATCAAAAGCATCTCCATGCAGCGCCAACTCCTCCGCCGCGGAAATCGCAAACATCTTGCAATTTCCCGCAGTCTCCAGCTCACCCCAGGCCACAGCCGCATCACCCTTCAACTCATCACGCGCACCCAACAGCAAGACCGTAACCACCAGCCCACTCTCAGCCAGCAGCCGCGCCGCCATAGCCCCATCGCCGCCGTTGTTTCCCTTGCCGCACAGCACCGTCACACGCCGCGCACGCGGAAACGCCTGCCGCGCCACCTCCGCCACAGCCTTTGCAGCATTCCGCATCAACTCAATCGAAGAAATCCCAAACCGCTCCGTACTCAAGCGGTCGCAAGCCTGCATCTCGGCAGCCGAAAGAACCAACATGGCTCTATCGTAGCTCTCAGCCGTCAGCACTCAGCCGTCAGTTCGCGATCGAGAACCAAAGCTGAAAGCTAAGAGCCTTTCCAATCACAATTCCGGCTGTACGACAAAGTACGATCATGTAATAATCATTCCTTATGAGCCTCTCCAGATCCCGCGCCTCCCGCGTCTTCACCATCAGCTTCCCAGAAGATCTGGCCGCGCAAGTCGAACAGGTCGCAAAGCAGGAAAGCCGCAACATCAGCGAGTTGTTCCGCGAAGCCTTCCGCACCTACCGCCTGCAGCGTATCCAGCAAAAGCTCTCAATCACACGAACAGCAGCCTCCCTTCGCGATAAGTCAACGTATGGCAAAGAGGACATAGAGAGCCTCGTCAACGAAATTCGTTCGGAATTGTCCCCTGTGAGAAAGCGCCGCGCGTGACAGTTGTCATTGACTCTGGAATCTGGATCTCAGCCTTGCACTTCGGAGGCGCTCCTCAAGCCGCCCTCGACACCGTATTCACTCACGATACGATTGCTATTTGCGAGCAGATTGTAACGGAAGTGCGCGCGATTCTTGCCCGTAAATTCTCCTGGACCGATGACGAAGTCCTCTCTGTTCTGAACGACTACACCATAGACGCAATTCATGCCGACGTAACAGGCTCCTTGCACGGCATCTGCCGTGATCCCAAAGACGACATGGTCCTCGAATGCGCCGTCAAATCCGGCGCTCAGCTGATTCTCACAGGCGACCTCGACCTGCTCAGCCTCAAAAGCTACAACGGAATCTCCATCCTCACCGTGCGCCAATTTCTGAACCAGAGATAGCGCCCGTCTTTACTGTCACCTGCAACCTGCAGCCAGTTCACTGCTTTCTCATCAACACCACAAACCGCCCTATAATCTCCGCATGTCGGTGCCACGCATTCTTGTCCTCGCCCTGGCTCTTGCCATCGTGTCACCTGCACAGCAGCCCATCTCGTTTGCAACCGACGACGGTGGCCATATCTGCGCCGACCTCTACGGCCACGGCAATAAAGCAGTCGTCCTTGCTCACGGCGGCCAATTCAAAAAAGAAAGCTGGCGCGATCAGGCATCGTCCCTCGCATCCGCGGGATTTGAAGTCCTGGCCATCGACTTCCGCGGCTTCGGTTGTTCCACAGGCCCAGGCCAGCAGAATTTCGACAATGCCCCATTCGACAAAGATGTACTCGCCGCGGTTCGTTACCTCAAAACGCAGGGTGCAAAAACCGTATCGGTAGTTGGAGGGAGTTTTGGAGGCGCAGCCGCCGGCGACGCCTCGATCAACTCGACGCCAGCCGAGATTGATCGCATTGTGTTTCTCGGTGCCGCGCCAAACCTTCCGGCGAATGGCTTAAAGTCACGAGCATTGTTTATCGTCGCGCGCAATGACACCAGCGGAAGCGGCCCACGCTTGCCCGGCATCCAGGCGCAGTACGAAAAAGCCCCTCAGCCCAAGCAGTTGATCGTACTCGATGGCTCAGCGCACGCTCAGTTTCTCTTTCAAACCGACCAGAGCACTCGCGTCATGCAGGAGATTGTGCAATTTCTGTCAGCGCCGTAAGGCGCGCTGCATTTCAAGTGCCTCGGCGCGTATATGAAGTTCCGGTTGCGTGGTCTGCAATCTGGACATTTCACATCGGCCGAGCAAGTTCTTTCCGTATTGCCGGCAATGCGCCGACAACACATCGCTTCCCATAAGCCGGCTTGTGAGGGCTCGCAGCCAGGGGAGAGTCCTCTAGTTCGCGGTAGGAGTCTCCTCGATGTGGTCGATAACCAACACTGGATAAGGGCGCTTGGTCTTTTCTAATTTCAGGCCCAACTGTCTGCTAATAGCGTCGAAGACGGAGAGCGCGCCATTGGGATCGGAGCTGTTGGGGTCGGCGCTGTTGGCGCCACCGCCGGCATTGGGAAGAATCCTGTCGGCGGAGCTGAAGCTGAGGGTGAAGTCGTAGGAGCCCTTGAGGTCGGTGCCGTCGACAACGGGGTTGTAGATGTAGCCGCTGGCTACGTGTTGGAGCTCGTCGCCAATCTGAGCGATGGTCATATTCTGGCAGGTGATGAGCCGGTTGAGAACGGGACTGGCAATGCGGGGATCTTTGCCGTCAGGGCCTGGACCCTCCTTGCATCGGGTACGCTCAGTCGGGTCAGGAGTGGGCTTGAGTCTGGGTTTGACCGCTATGAGAGTGTAGGCGGTGACGGGGCGGTCTTCCATGTGCCATTTCATCTGAAAACGTTCCGTGATCAAGGCCCGAAGCATACTGCGAAGGTCCTCATAGTTGATCAGGTTGCCGGAGGCGAATTTGTCGACGCGAACGTTGTCTCCGGCCTTGGCTAGAACGTCGAACTTCGCTGCGTCCAGCCATTTGGGGGCGTTGGCGATGTTCTCTTTGTTGTTCGGGTTGAGGTCCCAGCCGAAGTTGATGAGAAACATCAGTGGGATGGCGCGGGTCTCGATCTGGCCGCCGGTGATGCGACCGTACCCCTGCTCGTCCGGGGCGCTGGGCTTGATGGTGGCGACCTCGAAGGGTGCTGCCGGCGGCTCGGGAAGGGCTTCGGCTATGTTCGGGGCGTTCGGAGTAGGGGCCTCGTCTACGCTCACAACCTGGAACACGGGGCGGGGTGCCGTTTTAAGCTCCAGCTTGAGGCCCAGTTGCTTGTCTACCGCGGCAAAGATGGAGATGCCGTCGGACCCCTGCTTTTCAAGCTGGCCGCGCCCCGTCCACTTGATCGTGAAGTCCCAGGCTCCTTCAAGCTTCGTCTCGTCAATCACAGGTTGATCGAGATACCCACCGGCGAAGTCATGGAGCGTATCGGCAAGAGCGGCCATGGTCAAGTGCTTGCAGTTGACGGTGATATAGGACGGAGCACCAGAGGGAGGATTTTGCGGCGGAGGAGCAGGCACGCAGGAGCCGTCGCCGCTGCCTTCCGACTCCGTCATCTTCGGCTTGCCTGCTCCAGAGGAAAGAATGTAGGTCGGCATGGCGGCAGTGCCGGTCGTGACGACGAGGTGAAAACGGTCGGCGAGCAGGGCACGAAGCATCAGTTTGACGTCGGCATGTGAGGTCCCCGGAGGAACTTTGGCGCGAATGTCGTAGTAATCGCGCTCAAGCCAGGTGGGACCGCCATGTATGTTGGCTGCATCCACTCCGTAGGCGGTGGCGATGAGATCGACCATGGTGGCCTGAGTGAGAAAGTAACGGTCGCCCTGGATGGAGTTGCCGTGCATGAAGGGGTTGGAAGTAAACGGACTCGCGTGGACATCCGCGATGACGAAGGATTTGGACACAGCCGGTGTCTGGGCCATCGACGAGACTGAGAGAAGCGCAAAGAGAGCGAAGGCTGCTCGCATAGGAACCTCCGGAGTGACGCCGTTTTAATATAGAATACTACATAGCCAAAGCGAAGATTGGGCTGGGTAAAGATTTCCCTGGGTAGCAGAGGTATGAGTTTACCCCTGTGAACGATGTTTTAGGCAATTGTATTTTGGGGATAGACGCTGCGGGAGCGGATTCGTCTTGAGAGACGCGCGTGTATTGAGTAATGTTCGTATCGTCGCCCATCCTGACCTCTGACGAATCTTCCCCGGATCGTCCAGGTTCACAGTTGCAGGCCAGCAGATTGCAGTGAGCCGTGATCGACTCTAACCACGAACAACGAATCACTGCCTCACCAGCAACACCACAAACCACCCATTCAACCCCGCAATCGCCGCCGCCGCCGCCCACGCCAGCCCCTTCAGCCACGGCGCATTCACAAAATCCCCCATCCGCTTCCGGCTGCCCGTAAAAATCACCAGCGGAACCACCGCAAAACTCAACTGCAGCGAAAGAATCACCTGGCTCAGCAGCAGCAGCTTCTCCGTCCCATGCTCGCCCCACAGCGCCACCACCACCACCGTCGGCGCAATCGCAATCGACCGCGTCATCAGCCTGCGCAGCCACGGAGCCACCTTCAGGTGGACAAACCCCTCCATCACTACCTGCCCCGCCAGCGTCCCTGTAATGGAAGAATTCTGCCCGCTCGCCAGCAGCGCCACGGCAAAGATCGTGCTCGCAAACCCCGCGCCCAGCAGAGGACTCAGCAGCTTGTAAGCATCCTCAATCGCCGCAACTTCATAGTGCCCGCTCTTGTGAAATACCGCTGCCGCCACAATCAGAATCGCCGCATTCACAAACAGCGCCACCGTCAGCGCCGCTGCGGAATCGATATTCGCCAGCTTGATCGCCTCGCGCTTACCCTCGCGCGTCCGCGCATAATCCCTGCTCTGCACCAGCGCAGAATGCAGATATAGATTGTGCGGCATCACCGTCGCGCCCAGAATTCCAATCGCGATATACAGCAGGTTCGGGTCCTTCAAAATCTGCGTCGAAGGCACAAACAGGTTCCACGCCACCACCCCATATTCGGGCCGCGAAAGCACCATCTGTATCCCAAACAGCGTCACAATCGTCCCAATCAGCACAATCACAACAGCCTCAAGCTTGCGAAAACCCCAGTTCTGCAAGAAGAGAATCAGCAGCACATCCAGCCCCGTAATCAGCACGCCCCAGATCAGCGGAATATGAAACAGCAGGTTCAGCGCAATCGCCGACCCGATCACCTCCGCCAGGTCGCACGCCGCAATCGCAATCTCAGCCCCAATCCACAGCCCTGCGCCGACCCACTTCCCCGTCGCCTCCCGGCACATCTGCGCCAGGTCGCGCTCCGTCGCAATCCCCAGCTTCAAACTCAAACTCTGCAGCAGCACCGCCATCAGGTTTGAAATCATAATCACGCTCAGCAGCGTGTACCCGTACCGCGAGCCGCCCGCAATATCCGTAGCCCAGTTGCCGGGGTCCATATACCCCACGGCAATCAGAAACCCCGGCCCCAGAAACCCCAGCAGCCTCCGCCAGCCCGTCCCCCCACTGCCCAGCCGCACGCTGGCATTCACCTCCGGCAAAGAAGGCGCATTCGTCGTCAACTCAGATGTAATTTTGGTAGCCATGCGCAGAAAATGAGAACCGTTCGGCAGCTAAAGGGATGAGCCTCAGCTAAAAGATGTGCTCGCTAAAAAGCCGTGCCTTGTAACAGGGCACGACTTTAGTCGTGCCGGCAAACCAGCAAAAATGTGTCCGGGCTTTAGCCCCTGAGGTAAGCTTCTTGCGGTGAACCGCATTCGAAGAGGATTCCTAAGACGATGCTTGATACCGCCGCGGAAAATCCCGCTAAACCAAGTATGCCATAGGTTATTTAATCATAGTTAATATAAATTTTTATTTAACGTTATTGAAATCATTCTGCCCGTAGCCAAACCGCCTCCGCCGCCGGACGACCCAAAATCGTATCCGGTTTAGAATTGGCCTTATCCAACTCAATCGAAACAGTTTGATCGTAATTCTGGCTCTTCACCTTCAGCTGCTTCCCCGGCCCAATCCCCGCATGATGCAAAAACAGCAGCAGCTTTGGATCGCGCTCCTGCAAACTCACCACCACATACATCTTCCCCGGCTCAGCCTCAGACAGTGGAGCCTCACCCCGCCGCTTCCGCTCCGCAGGATTCTCCGGCAGCACCGCATTCCCATGCGGACAAGCCCCATCCCCCAGCGTCTCCCTCAGCTTGGCCTCAAACGCCGGTGAAACCGCATGTTCCAGCCGCTCCGCCTCTTCGTGGATCTCGTACCACTCCATTCCGAAGACCTCGCTCAGCATGCGCTCCACCAGGTGGTGCCGCAGCGCCGTCCGCGAAGCCGTCTCCAGCCCAGCCTCCGTCAGCCGAACAATCCCATCCCCGCCCACAGCCACAAACCCATCGCGCTTCAGCCGCTTCAGCGCCATCGTCACCGCCGGCGCAGA
>NZ_JBEKYX010000064.1:0-46858 GCF_049510455.1 Occallatibacter sp.
GCTCCGTCATAGCCCTCGACCAAGCCATCGAAACGCTACTTCCTCAGATCACCGACCACAATGCCCAGGCTTGGTTCAGACTTCGATTCGGAAAGCCACAATAACTGTGAAAATGATCTAAGGAACTTGCGATCTGGCAACGGGCCATGGAGTCTGGACTGGCAATCTACAAGCTCACGGCGGCATTTCCGGACTCTGAACGGTTTGGATTGATCAATCAATTGCGCCGCGCCACAGTTTCTGTCCCAAGCAACATCGCAGAGGGTTATGGCCGCGCCACTAAAGGGGAATATCTCCAATTTCTTGGTGTGGCAAGGGGCTCCAATTGCGAAATTGAGACTCAGCTTGCCTTTGCGAGGCGCTTAGGCTTTGAGCGAAAGCAGGAATTGGATGAAGCCGAGGCGCTCTGCGATGAAGTAGGAAGAATGCTGACGGCAACCATACGCATCCTCCGCGTATAGTGTTGAGATCGTCCTTCGTCCCTCGTCCTTCGCCCCTATGCGATATAGTCAAAACAGCATGGCAAGCCCACAAACCACCTCTAACGCTGTCCCGAAATCCTCCGCGAATCAAGGCTTCGTGTATCTGCCGCTGATTGCCGGTTGGCTGGTTCCGGGCGCGGGGCATTTTCTGCTGGGGAAGTGGGGCCGGGGCGCGCTGCTGGCCGCTTCCGTGGTGGGCATGTTCGTCATCGGCCTGGCGATGCAGGGCCAGCTCTTCTCGAATGTGCATGACATTCTGGACCTGCTGGGTTTTGTAGGCGACCTGGGCAACGGTCTGCTGTTTCTGGTAGGCAGGGTCGCGGGGCTTGGCGCCGACCAGGTGCAGATTACGTCGCAGGACTGGGGCACGCGCTTTATCGAAGTTGCCGGCCTGTTGAATGTGATTGCCGCCGTGGATGCGCACAATATCCGCACCGGGAGAAAGGCAGCCTGATGCAGATCTCGCACTTTAGCGCGCTGGCGCTCTTCTCGCTTTTCGCTTCCACGGTCTTCGGCATCACCATGCGTGACACGCCAAAGAAGATGCTGCGTTACGGCATCTACTGCTTTGCGCTGTTTGTCGGGTCGGGGATTGTGGTGAGCTGGCTGATGTACTTCATTGCGCATTGAGCGCGCGAACTCTCAGCTTGAAAAAGCATCCCTCAGGGGCTAAAGCCCGGATGTTTTTGTTTCATTTTCGGCACGACTAAAGTCGTGCCCTGTTACAGAAACTTCAAACTAAGACGTTCCTTCCTTGTCCCTCTTCTCTTATCCCTAGCTTTTCTCCCACACGCCGGCGTCAAAGGTGTGCGCTACCTGGTATCCCTCGCGTCGATAAAGGTCGACCGCAGTCGAGTTGGCTTCGGTGACGGTGAGCGAGATCTCGCGGATATCGTGCTTCATGAAGCCCTGGGCGGCAATGGCCAGCAGCATCTTTCCAAGCCCGCGCCCGCGGTCCTGGGGCCGCACGCAGAGCTGGGTAATGTGGCCGCTGTGCGTGCTGACACGCGAGCCCAGCATGAGCGCCACCGGATCTCGGCTGTCATGCTCAAAGACCAGATGCGAGACGCTCGGCGAAAAGGTTCCGCAGCCGGAGAAGCGCACGATGTTCTGCAGGAACCGAAGCGATCCGATGGGCGTGCGGTATTGATCGTTGATACGGCTGTCAGGGTGGCCCGCGTAGCACTCGCTGATGAGGCGGCTGGCCGCCTGCATGTCATCGTCGCGCCAGGAGCGCATCTCGAAGCCTGCGGGCATCTCGATCCGCGCCCACTGGTCGAATCCGTCCAGGCTGCGGAGCATGAAGAGGCGGCGATAGAGATCAAAGCCCGCCGCGCGAAAGCTGGTCTCATGCCGCCCGGAGGGATGCACCAGCAATTGTGACTCAATGCGGTTGACGTGCGGAGAGTGCTGCAGGGTTTCGAGCAGATGGCGCAGCAGATTCTCTTCGATTTCAAGCGGCGACTGGCCTGCAAAGCTGGTTGCCGGCGGCTTCCAGTGTTCTATGTCTGGATCGGCAAAGACATCGCCCACTACAGCTTTGGTGTCTTCATAGACGCAGAAGGCGTAAGCTGCTACGCGCCCCGGGCCTGGTCCCGGCGCGCTGTCCACGGCGGCGTAGCCGGGCAGCATACGGCTATCGAGATATTGCAGCAGCAGCTTGGCGGAGGGGTGGTAATCCCAGTGCAGGCGCGCGGCCCACACTCGCTCCTCGGCCTCGAGCAGCGGCCGGAGCGCGCGGCCCATGAAATGCCGCAGATCGAGAACCTCGTAGGAAACCCCAGATGTCACGCCCACCACCACATTTCGCACGGCCCTTCCGGTTACTGTGCCATGACTGGATCGGGAGTGCAAGATTTCTAAGACGTAAATCCATTACGTGCTGCCGGACTACGGTTTCGAAAGGGGAAACTCAGGGCCCTGATTCTGTGGCGCGGCAGGCGATTTTGCCCCAGGCACCGCGTCCAGACGGGGACTTTCAGCTTCCCCTACAAGATAGACCTCAAGCCCTTGCTCGGGCCAGCTAAAGAGGGCTTCATAGTGGCGGCCCTCGAGAAATTCTTCCAGCGCGGCTCGGGTATGCAGATCGGCGTCGTGGCTTCCGGTGACGCGCGCCACCAGCAGATGCTGTCCAGCGGGGACGCCGCTCTCCTGATAGTTCACTACTTCATGATTGCGGTAGAAGCCGAGGCCATATTCCACATCGCGGCGCACCTGATAGACAGCCACGGTTTCGCTCTCCGGCGCATAGCCGGTCAGCTTTTCCGCCAGCGGGCGGGCGGAGTAGGTCCTGTCCAGTTCATGAATCACATGCTTGGTGCGCGCCCACGCGGGAATCACGACGAACGGACCGATGCCGTAGAAGAAGAGCAAAAGAACAACGAGCACGCACGAAGTGGCCAGCCGCAACCGCGCCACGCCGAAACCATTGACCACAATGACGATGAGCAACGCAGCGCCGATGGCGGCCAACAGCGCTACGATGAGCGGCCGCGATGGAGGCATCTCCGCACCATGCGCCACGAACCACGGCAACAAGAAACCGACGAAGGCGAGAAGTCCGGTGAGAGCGGCATGTCCGGCCAGCACCCATCGGTTCAGGCCCGGGCCGCGCCTCCGGAAGAGATAGTCGCCGGTGAGGATGGTAATGGGCGGAATCGAGGGAAGGACATAGCCTGGCAGCTTGGACCTTGAGAGCGAAAAGAAGACAACGGGGATGATGGCCCAGAGGACCAGGAACTCAGGGAAGCCGTCGCCGGGCCGCGAAACCTTCAGTTTGGGATTCTTTGAGTGCCGTAACCGCCACTCCGCCACGGAGGTCTGGATGCCATCGATAAACGCCCGCACGGAGATAACCGTCCAGGGCATGGTCGCAAGTATGACCACCGGCAGGTAATACCAGAAGGGCTGCATGTGCTGGTATTTATTGGTGGCAAAGCGCTGTAGGTTCTGTTCGAGGAAGAATTCCCGGAAGAAGGTCGGGTTCTGGTGCTGCACGGCAATGAACCACGGCAGCACAATGGCGAAGTACAGCCCCACGCCGGGCCACCAGAGGGATTTTCTCAGGATGGACCATTCTTTGCGCAGGAAGGCGAAGGCGGCGAGGATAACCAGCGCCAGAAACGGCGCTACCGGTCCCTTGGCCAGAGTGGCAACGCCGGTGAAGAAATAAATATCGAAGAGCCAGAATTTGGAGCCGGTCTCATACCAGGCGTACCAGCCGAGCAGCCCGATACAGAGCGGCGCGGCCATCTGCATGTCTGTCGAAGCGCCGCGGGCGAAGCTGATCACGCCAGCGCAGGCCACGGTAATGAGCGCGGCATCCAGATGGCCTCCGGCGCGGAAGCGGCGCATGTGCAGATAAATGAGCGCGGCCATGATGAAGGCGAAGCTCACCGAAGGCAGCCGCGCGCTCCAGTCATGCACGCCGAACTCCTGAAAGATGAACATGGCGCGCCAGTAATAGAGGGCAGGCTTTTCCAGCCACGGCTGGCCATACAGAAAGGGTGTGACGCAGGCGCTGAGGCGCTCCTTAATAGTGTGCGCGGCGTCAAAGCGGCCCAGCATCTCATGGGCTACCTGCGCATAGCGCGGCTCGTCGGCGCCCACAAGGCCCAGGCCGTCTCCGCCCAGCATGGGTGTGACGCCATAGAGCAGAAAAAAAACTGTAAACGCAAGAAAAACAGTTGCTTCGCAGACTGTGGACCACTTTGGGAGCCGCTTATGCAGCGGCTCGGGCTCCACAAGTTCATGCTCAACCGGGTCGGAGGGGTTCTGGAACGCTTCCACGTTCAGTAATTCTCCAGAAGTGCGGGGTTCTACAACGGACAAAATCGAGAACATCCTTGTTCACCGGGCTGGTCTTGCTGCGCGTCATTACGCGGAGCGCAGTCCAGACGGTATGTGTGCGGCAACCGGGGTGGGGGAGCCGTCCGAGGCCGCATCAGGGACAAGGCTAACATGCCAGCCCGGTTTCTCAAGCCCTGGGTAGTGGGTCAGTTTGAATCCACAGGGTTAAATCGGTAGTTTCCGGATTGGCGGTGATATAGCCAGAACCCAGAAATGTTCGCCTGGAGGCTCGATGAGCCCCTCGGCGATTTCCCGTTACGTTGTAGCATGATCATCGAGATGTTGCCGCCAGAACACCCGAAGCGCAGGGAGGGAAAAACGCGTCCGAAGGTCGTCGGCCAGCGAGGATGGTGCATGGTTTTGCCGTTTTCGAGTCCGAACGGGAAATTCCGGATTATGAGCCTGAAGGTCATGGCGGCGGTTCTGACCGCCGGTATCCTCGCAGCTCCCGGAGGCTCTTCAAAGGTGAATCCCAAGGATGGTCTGACCTACCAATGGATACCGCCCGGCAGCTACTTTACGGGTTGCCTGCCGGGAGACACGGAATGCTATGGCCTCGAACGGCACCGGGAGAAAATCATCGTTGCCAGCGGCTTTTGGATCGGCCGCACCGAGGTGACCCAGGCGGCATACATGCGGGTCATGAATGCCGATCCCTCGTACTACAAAGGCGCGGATCTTCCAGCGGAGCGGGTCGGCTGGACGGACGCGACAACCTACTGCAGTCGGATCGGCATGCGGCTGCCCACGGAGTCGGAGTGGGAATATGCCGCTTACGGAGGAACTGCAGAACTGCCGAAAGAGCCGCTGGCATCCCTGGCGTGGTATGACCCAAACAGCAAGGACAGTACGCATCCCGTGGCTACAAAGCTGCCCAACGGCTATGGACTGTGGGACATGCTGGGAAATGTCTGGGAATGGGTCCAGGATGCCGGCAAAGGGCCCGGCGAGCACATCCTGAAGGGCGGTTCGTTCTATAACATTTCGCGGGATGTGCGAGTCTCAGGCCGGCTCAGCGCGCCACCCGATCTTCGCCATCGCGATATTGGCTTCCGTTGCGCCTCATCCGCATGGCCGGAGGAGGAATCTGCAAGTCGTAGCGTGACGCGCCGATGAGGGCACCGCTTTTTCAATGCTGAATCAGGCCGGTATTGCGTAGCCGCAGCTACGCGGCCTGTGCTTTAACGGATGCGCTCATTGAGCGTTCCGCTGCCGTCCCATTTCCGGTCAGATTGTTCGCCTGCTCGGAAATTGACACGTCTCCAATTTTGATTTGATTTGTGGATTCAAACTGCCCACTACCCAGCGCTGTCGTTCCTGGCTTTCTCATCTGCAATGCGTAAGACGCCAAGAATCTGCTCGATAGCGCGATCCATGGGGCCATCGAGCGTGACGCCTGCGGCGTTCTCGTGGCCGCCGCCGCCGAGGCCGACGGCGATAGCGGCCACGCCGAGGCGGCCTTTGCTGCGAAGGCTGAGCCGGATGCGTCCTTCGGGCAATTCGCGGAGAAAGGCAGCCGCATCCACGCCGGCAATGCCGACAGCGTAGTTCACAATACCTTCGCAGTCTTCTTCTGTGGCTGCGGCCCGCACCATGTCTTCCTGTGTGACCCAAAGCCAGGCCAGCGGTCCCTCGCGGTGCAGCGTGCTCAGGGCCGTGCCCAGCAGGCGCAGCCGGGATTCAGCCGTGGAGAAGTAAATCTCGCGCGCTATCGCGATGGGATCCGCGCCGGCATGAGCCATCTCCGCTGCCAGCGTAAAGGTGGACTCCCGCACCGCGCCGAAGATGAAGCCGCCGGTATCCGTAAGTATGGTGGTGTAGAGGCAGCGAGCCATCTCCGGCGTAACCGTGGCTCCAACGGCTTTGACCAGCCGATGCACCAGCTCGCCCACGCTTGTGGCGTCGCGGTCAATCCAGTTAAGATGCGCAAAATTGCGGCCGGTGGAGTGGTGGTCGATATTGATGTGGAAGTACGGTTCGAGGCCACGAACCCGCGAGCGCTCCAGGCTGTCGCACTCCAGCAGGATGGCCGCGTCGTAAAGCCCGTGCATACGCAGTACATGCCGGATTTTATCCGCGCCGGGCAGGGAGCGGTAGATGGCGGGCACGCGGTCGGAGGCGACGAGATCGGCGCGCTTGCCCATCTGTTCGAGAAGCATTCCCATGGCCAGCATGGAGCCGACGGCGTCGCCGTCCGGCCGCGTGTGAGAGCAGACCAGGAATCGCTCGCCCTGCCGCAGCACGTCCAGAATGGCGGCAATCGGATCCTGCGGCGTGGAACCGACCGGATATGCGGCGGGATTAAAGCCCTCCCTGGGCTCCTGTCCGGTACCGGCTGCAGATGCCTGCTTGTGCGGGGCGTCATCCATGCGGGTTTATTGGGCCTGCGCCTTCTGCCGCTTGCGGCCACGGGTCATGAGCTCGTCAATGCGCGCGGTGAGGCGGCCGGAGCGGTCGGCCAGGAATGTCAGCTCCGGCACGTGGCGCTTGCCCATCCGCTCTTTGAGCTGAAAGCGAATGTAGCCCTTGGCAGCCTCAAGGCCTGCGACGGTCTCAATCTCGGCCTTGTCGATCTCCGGCGTGGTCTTGTCCAGTTCCACGTAGACGCGGGCCGATTTTCCGCCGGGATTGAGCACGACTTCGCTTATGTGGCAGGAGGCGATGCGGGGGTCAGTGAGCTCGCCGCCGATCATGGCGCCGATCTCCTCGCGCAGCGTTTCGGCTACGCGGTCCTGATGATGTTTTCTTGCCCTGTCCTCCGGCATCGGCTCGAACCTCCTCATCCCGCATCCGGTGCGGCTGGCGTTCTATGCACATGCCGCCGGGAGCGTGGGTAAACCACTTAGGATAGCAGGGCCGGCGCGGCCTGGCAGCGCGCAAATGTGGCTCTACCGCGCCAACGGGCGGACCATAAGAGTTAAGAACATGGAGAATTTGCAATGAAGGCGCCGTTCGCGGCATGTATAACGCCTGCTATGCTGAAAGTGAAGACCGTGGCACCCTCCAATAAAGCTGTTTTTTTTGTCTCCGCCGGGCTGATATTCAGCCTTGCTTTCTCCGCCTGCGGCAAGCAGGAGCAGGAGGTGGCGGGCGCTGCCGCCAATGCGGCGCACTCCGCGCAGCAGGCCGCTGTGCATGCCGCCCAAAGCGCTGAAACCCGGGCCCAGCTCGCCCGCGCGGCAGCCAGCGAGTCCGCTGGTGAGCGCACGGCGCTGGAGCACATTCCGCTGCCCACCAAGAGCCTCTATGTCAACGTGCATGAGCCGGCCGAGTGGAAAAATCCCTTCCTGACGGTGGCAGCAAACCAGATTGACCTGCGCGTCATCATGGTGGACGCCAATCCCAGCGAGGCGGGCACCGGTACGATGCTTCGCCCGGAGGCCGCCCGGAGGCAGGAGTTACAGATTCGTCCGGCCGATCTGCCGAAGGCGCTGATTGCGTTGCCCGAAGGCGCGTGGCGCTATGGCCGGGTGGTGGCGATTGCCGAGGCTCCGGAGGCCGCGCGCAAGGATCGCCCCGCGATTCGCCGCAACATGGAAGCAGCTATCCAGAAGCTCAACGACATGGGCGTCGTGGTCGAGGAATGGCCGACGCGGTAAGCGCGCACCGCCTGGGACTTTCAGCTTCTGGTAGCCGGTGAATTTGAGCATTGACACGAGATCGGGCGGCTCTGCGAACATTCGCTTTTGACCGTCCGGCGCAATCTGAAAATACTTACGGGGAGGGATACCCATGATGCGAGACATCCGGCTCGCCTTTCGCCTGTTCAGGCGAACTCCTGGTCCTACGGGGATTGCCCTCCTGTCGATCGCATTGAGCGTAGGAGCAACAGCGGTGGTCTTCACGGCGTTCAGAGCCGTGCTCCTTACGCCTTTGCCGTACGCTCATCCCTCTGAACTTGTACAGATCAGAACAGAGTTTCCCAAGTTTGGGCCGTCGCATTCCGACTGGGCCCTTTGGAGCGACGCTCAGGAGATCGCTCAACGAACCCGCACCCTTGCTTCGGTTGCTGTTTACCGCAACGAAATGTTCAACCTCGCAGGCAACGGTCCTACACCTCCCGAAGCCCTGTACGGCTTGCGCATAACCGCAAATCTCTTTCCCGCTCTGGGTGTCTCGCCGATGCTCGGGCGCAACATACTTCCAGATGAAGATCAGCCCGGCCATGCCAACGAGATCATCCTCAGCTATGGCCTTTGGGTTCGACGGTTTAATGCAGACCCATCGATTGTGGGACACAGCGTCTCGATTGACGGCCAGAGTTGCCTCATCCTCGGTGTCATGCCGCGCGGATTTGATTTCCCATTGCGTCGCGCAGCCGTTCACACTCCTTCTCCCTACGTTGACTTCTGGGCGCCGTATCGCAGCGGCAAGTCTCAAGCGCCGTACGCGGCAGTTGGCGTGGTGGCCAGATTGCAATCCGGTGTCTCGCTAAACGACGCTCAGCAAGACCTGGCAACGATCAGCGCCGATCTCAGCCGTGAGCTTCCGGCAACGAATCGAGACCACATCCTCCATATAGGGCTTCTGCGCGACCGGATGCTGGGAAACGCCAAAGATGCTCTTTGGGTCCTGATGGCGGCAGCCGTCATGTTTCTGCTTATCGGTTGTGCGAACGTCGCGAACCTTTTGCTGGCGCGTGGTCTGGCGCGCCAGCGGGAGATTACGGTTCGCATGGCGCTGGGCGCAAGCAGGTGGCGTATTATTCGCCAGTTGCTGACGGAGAGCTGTGTGCTCGCGGCGCTCGGCGGAGTGGGAGGCTATATTTTTACGGTCGTTGCCTGGAGAGCTTTGCCGGGCATCGCGCCGGTAAATGTTCCTCGCCTGGGCGCGGCACACGCCGACTGGCAGATTCTTGTTTTCTCGCTTGTTGTTGCACTCGCCAACGGTCTTTTGTTCGGGATGGTTCCCGCCATGAGAGCAGGTTGGACGCAAGCCAATGCGAATCAGGGCCTTCGCTCGCACGGTGGAATTGTCACAAGCAATCGAGTTCGCGGCGCTCTGGTTGCCATAGAGGTCGCGTTGGCGTTGGCTCTGGTTGTGGTCGGAGGGCAGCTTCTGGCAAGTTTTGCCACCCTGCTCAGAACCGATCCCGGCTTCGACGCGAAGCGCGTTACTGCGTTCATCATTGTTCGGGACTCTGTGCGGTACCAGACTCCTGAAGAGTGGGGAACGTTTTATCGCCGCGCCCTGGATTCGGTTCGTGCGCTTCCTGGCATCGAGAGCGCAGGAACGAACGATGCTCTGCCGTTTAGCGGAGAGAATACCGGCGGACTGGTCGGCAGAAACGCGGGCGGAGCGTCGCAAGGCGGCCAGATAGCTGCGGAAATCGATGACGTGAGCGCAGGCTATTTGCAGACTATGGGGATTCGATTACTGCAGGGGCGATTATTGAATGAAGAAGACATGAGTGACGCTAGTGACGCTGCCATAGTCAGTGACTTCGTTGCAAAGCGTCTCTGGCCTGGCGAGAGCGCAATCGGCAAACCCGTCTGCGTCTTTTGTTCCCCTGAAGATCCGAATCATTGGAAACGTGTCGTCGGTGTGGTATCGAGCAGCCGGCATGCGTCGATGGATGGTCCGCAGCAGCAGGCAACGGTCTATCTTGCCGCGAGCGCGTTGCCCAAGGCCGCATTCCTGGTGGTGAGAAGCGACCGGCCTGGGATCGAGGTCCAAAGGGCGGTTCGTCAGGCCATCGCCGGCATCGATTCCAATCAGCCGATCTTCCTGAGCGCAACGATGCAAGCCCTCATTGACGACTCCCTGGCGGACCGGCGGTTCATCATGCTCCTCCTGGCTCTGACCGGCTGCCTTGCCCTTGCAATGGCTGCCGCCGGCGTCTATGGGGTGGCAACGTATGTTACCTCGCGCCGCACGCAGGAAATCGGGATTCGCATTGCGTTGGGAGCCACGCGCGGCAGCGTTGAGGCGTTGATCTTTCGCCAGGGCTTTGTCACAGCCATGATTGGGCTGGCCTCCGGGCTCGGAATAACGCTCGCTCTGATGAGGATTCTGCGCGGGATGCTCCCGGGGCTCGAATCTGGACAGTCAGGCGGCGTCTGGATCGAGGTCGCACTGGTCGCTCTCACTGCGGCAGTCGGCTGTTGGCTTCCAGCTCGGCGCGCAGCGAAGATTGACCCGATGCTGGCCATCCGGCAGGAATGACTCGTACCGCCGCGGCATTCAAACTGACCCACTACTCAATTTCGGCGCTTATTGTCCCCGTCCCCTCCCCGTATCTATACTGGTTCCACGCCGATATTGAACGCCTGTTTTTCCACCGTTTACCGCGCTTTCACGTCGATTCTTGAAAATGAATGAGGATTAAGCGCTAGCAAATACTGGATTAAGGAGAAGAAATGGCCCAATCGACCGTTTCCTATCTTTGGCGTGACCGCAAGGCCGCCGATGGATACCGCGCAGGCGTTTCGCTGCACAGCCACACGAATCAATCTAAGGAAACGCTTGATTTTCTGGCGAACTTCGGCAATCAGTATCCGATCATCCGCCCAATTATTTCGGGCATGGAGCGCCGGTCGAAGGACAACCATAGCATGGCCGTCAATTACGCCGCCAGCTACTGGACTCCGCCGATGACCCCCAAGCTGGCCTTCGATCTGGAGAGCAAGCAGATCGAGGACCTGAATGTGGCGTCGATGGTCTCGATCTCCGACCACGACAACATCAAAGCGCCCATGCTGCTGCGCACTGTGGCCAGCGCGCGGCAGATTCCGGTCTCGGTGGAGTGGAGCGCGCCCTACGGCGGCGAGCAGGACTTCCACCTGGGCATTCACAACCTGCCCAGCGCCAGGGCCGCTGAGTGGATGGCGACGCTTGAGGATTACACGAAGCACCCCAGCGACGAGCGCCTTGGCGAGATTCTGGCCGCGCTCAACGATGAGCCGAATGTGCTCGTCGTCTTCAACCACCCGCTCTGGGATCTCTTCCTCATCGGTCGCGAGAAGCACAAGTTTCTGGTCAATGAGTTCCTGCTCAAGTACGGCAACTTTATGCACGCGCTGGAGCTGAACGGCCTGCGTAACTGGGAAGAGAATCGCGATGTGCGCCGTCTGGCTGAGAAGTGGAACATGCTGCTGATCTCCGGCGGCGATCGCCACGGTGTAGAGCCGAACGCGAACATCAACCTGACCAACGCCGCCAGCTTCACCGAGTTTGTGCATGAAATTCGCAAAGAGAAGCGCTCGGATGTGCTTTTTATGCCGCAGTATGCGAATCCCTGGAAGCACCGCATTTTGCAGTCGACGCTCGATGCGGTCCGCCACTATCCGGATTTTCCCGTAGGCTCACAACGTTGGGATGAGCGCGTCTACCATCCAGACGTCAAAGGAAATGCTCGTCCGCTATGCGAGTTGTGGCCGGATGGCTCCGCGCCGGCGGTGATGCGCTATGGCATTGCGCTGGTGCTGCTGATGGGCACCGCGCCTGTGTCCAAGAGCCTGCGCTTCGCCTGGAGCGAGTCGCGCCAGCTTCGCCTGGCACTGGGCGAACAGGAAGGCTAACTCGGAAGCGGGGCCGGCTTTTCCGGCCTTGCAAGGGATCATGATCGATTTCACGCCACGCATCGCGTATTTTCCCGACTCCTTCCATGAGATCAACGGAGTGGCGCACACCAGCCGTCATTTTGAGGCCTTTGCCCGCAGGCGAAACCTGCCGTTTCTCTGCGTGCGCGCCGGCGACCGCGAAGAGAATCTGATTCAGGATGGCAATGTCTGGACGCTGGAGCTGCCGCGCGGCATCTTGTCCTTCGGGCTTGAAAAAGACCTTCGCTTCGACCCGGCTTTTCCGCGTCACGTTCCGCTGATTGAGGAGACGCTGACGCGCTTTTCGCCGGACCTGATTCACATTACCGGCCCCAGCGAGGTAGGCATGCTGGGCGCGGGCCTTGCGCATCATCTTGGCCTGCCTCTGGCCGCAAGCTGGCATACCAACGTGCATGAGTATGCCGCGCGCCGCGCCGACTGGTTTCTGCGGATGCTGCCCAAGGAGCGCGCCGAAGCTACGGAACAGAAGATTGAAGAGCTGACGCTGACTGCGGCAGCCAAATTCTATTCCGTCGCTCGCATTCTTTTTGCGCCCAATCGTAATTTGTGCAAACTGCTTGAGCGCACCACGGGCCGCGAATGCCGCCTGATGCCCCGCGGTGTGGATGCGGAGCTCTTTCATCCGGCAAAACGCGGGCGGTGTGCAGATGACACTGAGTTTGTGCTTGGTTTTGTGGGCCGGCTTTCCATTGAGAAGAATGTTGCGCAGCTTGTTACCATTCAGGATGAGCTTGAGCGCATGGGCATTTCGAACTTCCGCTTCCTGATTGTGGGCCACGGCGCAGAGCAGAACTGGCTGCGCGAGCGGCTGCATCGCGCGGAGTTTCCAGGCGTGTTGCGCGGCGAGGCGCTTTCAGCCGCCTATGCGAGCATGGACCTGTTCGTGTTTCCGTCGCATACGGATACGTTCGGTAACGTGATTCTGGAGGCGATGGCCAGCGGCGTCCCCGCAGTCGTCACGCCGGATGGTGGACCGTGCACGATTGTGCGCGATGGCCAGACGGGGCGCATTGTTCCGGATGAGCGGTTTTCTGCGGCGGTGGCTGAGATTCTTATGGATCCGGCAAAGCACGAAGCGATGCGCAATGCTGCCCGCGCCTACGCGCTTACGGCAAGCTGGGATGCGGTCTTCGATGGTGTCTATGATGCGTATGAAACGCTGGTGCCGCAGGAAGTGCCGTTGAGCGCGTAAATTCAAAGTGCCTGAGCGCACGGTTTGTTCTAACGTTTCGTTGTAACAGCTGCTTTTCGGCTTCGCTTGAGTGACAAAGATCTATCAGACTTGCATGGAACGAGAAACAACTTTCCGTTTGCTTCTTTGAAATAGACTTTTGTTCCGGCAGTCAAACCATACATCCTGCGGAAAATGGCGGGAATCGTCACTTGACCCTTCGAGTTGACAATTGCGATGCGACGCATGGCTCTATGCTTTATCGGCAACCTCTTAGCCGTTCATTAAAACGTTCACGGATTGGTATTTCAATCTGTCTTGCCAAGCCCCAGCGTTGTGACTCCGCTTGAATCGCCATGAAGCAGCGAGGCAGGGCTACGATCAATCTCTCCAATTTCAGGAAACTTTCTAGCAATGGCATCGCGTATGGAGACAGCCTGTTCTCGGCTGATGCCTGGCAATACGCAGGTGCTTGACCAGCCGCGCCTCACATAGAGACCGCTCGGCTCATGTTCGCCTCCGACGGCATAGTCAATGGATTTCACTTCTGTAGTCAGAATTTTGATTTCGGAATCGAAGGTTTCATGAAGATTGCCGTCTGCGATGATTTGATTCGGAGTGACGCGCAGCCGCGTGGACGGATCTTGAACCCAGTTCACGATTAATGCTCACCCGCCGCAGAGACCACATAAAAATGCGAATAGTTGGTATCCTTGCACCCATGCCACGACCGCAATACCTATGCAGAGCGGCACCGCGAAATAATCAGCCCAGCCCCGTTGGCGAGTAACGATGAAGTTTAACTCGCCATCCGAGTCGAAGGTTTGAATTTCGGTCTGGCCGAGGATGCGCATGGCTTCGCCAATATCGTATCGCAGATCGTGCGCGCCTTCAGGAGCGAATTGGATTACCGGTCTTTACATCCAGCGCAAACTCTGTTTCCTTATCCGTCATCATCTGCCAGCCTGTGCCGCGCAGGATGCTGTCCTCGACGCCCGTAATCGTTACGCCCTCATCCGAGAGCTTGCCGCTCTGCCAGGCAAGGCCTTCGCTGCCCCACGCCAGAATGCTGTGATGCCCGGCGAAGAGCAATAAACCGGCCTCGAGCGCGGGCCACATCTGCATCACTGGCCGCAGCGGGAGCATTGTAAAGCGCTCGGGAGCGGTTGTGTCGATCAGGTAGGCATATCCGCCCGAGACTGCACAGATTTCATTTGGATTTGGCACGGACCACAAACCGGTTGGAACAGAAGGATCGCGAAATCCCAGCGCACACGTGGCCAGAAACGGCTGCGCGGCCTCACCGGCTGGCCGGATTAGAACTTCGAGCGCGCCGCGCTCTACCTCTTCGGCAGCCTGTGGATAGATATAAGTCCGCTGCGGCAAAATCAGCGGCCTCGCAGGCAAAATCTCCGCTACCCACGTATGCGGAAACAGGAGAATTGATTCCGGAGCTGGCGTATGGGCGCTCATGCAGTCGCCTCATAACGCAAGATCCATGCTGTTTGCTCAAACGTATCGGGTACGGGCACTCCACGTGCTTTCTCAATTGCCATGAGAGCAGCCTGCGGCCTCCAGCCAAGATGAATTAACGTACATGCGCCAGCGATTGTGGCTCTTCCGATACTGGCGCGGCAATGTATGCCAATGTGCTCACTGCTCTTCAGCCTCTCTGCAAGATTCGAAACGAATTCGCGGAACTCCGCCATGTTGGGAGGCAAATTGCGATCTGGAATGGGAAAGGAAACAAACTGTAAGCCCGCGCCGCGTGCCTTTTCGGCTTCTTCTGCAAGTCCTAGCGACGCGGCCTCCTGCGGTTCGATCATCGAGACAATAGTGTCGATGCCGTTCTGCTTCAATCGGCGCAATTCGTCTTCAAGCCAGTCCTCGCCACGTGGACGCAACACGATTGCTAACGGAGGAGCATCATCGCCGCCAATCCAGAAGACGTCTTGCACTGTGTTCACGCCCCCACAAATTGCTGCATTCGCTCCTGCACGCTCTGGATGCCGAGGCCTAGCGATGAACCCTCTTCAATCAGCGGCAGCAACTTGTCGAATTCAGGCCCCGAGTGCGCGCCGGTCAGAGCGATCCGCACCGGATGAAAGAGATCCTTGCCTTTGACGCCCGTTGCCGCCTTGATCTCGTTCATCCACTCCTTGAAAAGCTCCGGCGTGATTGGACCCATGTGCGCTCGCGTGCGGTGCGCAAACTCCGCCAGCACAATGCCGGCCGAGTCTGTATTCAGAAGCGACTCATTCTCAGGATTGGTGCGCGCGGCCTCGGCATCGTAATCAAAGATCGACGCGGCCTTGACGGGGAGCTGATCAAGATGATCCACGCTGGGCAGAATCATCGCCAGCAGACGCAGAAACCACGCCTCTGGCGGGGCTGTTGCCTGTGCAAGCCTTTCGGAAAAATACGGAAGTGCAAGCGCGGCGAGACGTTGCGGATCAGCCAACTTGATGTAATGCCGGTTGAGCCAATTCAGCTTGTCGAAGTCAAAGACCGCAGGAGAAGGCGTTACGCGTTCGAGCGAAAATATGTGCGTCAACTCGTCGAGTGTGAAGGTCTCCGTCTTGCCATCTTCCGCGCCCCAGCCAAGCAGCGCCAGATAATTTACCAGCGCCTCGGGCAAGTATCCCATCTCGCGGAAGCTGGCGATGGACGTAGCTCCGTGGCGCTTGGAGAGCCGCTCGCGGTCCGCGCCGAGAATCGTGGAGAGATGCGCGAACTCCGGCACCGGCCAGCCGAAGGCCTCATAAATGGCCACCTGCTTGGGCGTGTTCGAGATGTGGTCATCGCCGCGGATTACATGCGTGATGCCCATGAGCGCGTCATCGACGGTGACCACGTAGTTGTATACCGGAACACCCTGCGAAGCGCCGCCGATGGCGGAGCGAACAAGGATCGGGTCACTCACCGTCTCCGGCGCGAACTCCACTTCGCCGCGAACAAGGTCATGAAACTTCAGCGGATGATTCTCGATCCTGAGCCGCACAGCATAAGCCCTGCGGGCCGCAAGGTTTTGGTCAATGGTTTCTTGAGACAGGCAGCGGCACCTGCCGGAGTACACCTGCTGCCTGTGCTCCGCCGCAGCCTGCTTGCGCTCAGCCTCCAGCTCCTCCGGCGTGCAGAAGCAGCGGTAGGCTTTGCCCTCGGCCAGCAACTGCTCGGTGTGCTTTGCGTAAATCTCCAGCCGCTCGCTCTGCCTATACGGCCCAAAAGGACCCTCCGGAGCGTTGCCTGTCCGGCCAGGACCCTCATCCCAGTCCAGGCCCAGCCAGTGCAGGTCTTCAATGAGCTGCGTCTCGTAGCGAGCCTCGCTGCGCTCGAGATCGGTATCTTCAATACGCAGCAGAAACTCACCGCCTGTGCGGCGCGCAAAGAGCCAGTTGTAGAGCGCCGTCCGCGCATTACCCACATGCACCATTCCGGTTGGCGAGGGCGCAAAGCGCACGCGAATCTTCTTCTCGGTCGTCACAGCATTCATGATAGCCGCTTGGTATCATCCTCCTGCACGCGAAAATATGCGAGACGGGCAGCGAGACTGCCGCATCCGATGGCACGGGAGAAAGATCATGAAAGTTGTTCTGTTTGGAGCCTCCGGCATGATTGGCAGCCGGGTGTTACAGGAGCTTGTGAGCCGCGGACACACGGTTGTCGCAGCGGCGCGGAACCCGGAAAAGATTGCCAAGGGTGCCGGCATCACGGCGGTTGAGGCAGATGCGGACGATCCGCAGAGCGTGGCAGCCGCCGCCGATGGCGCGGACGCAGCCGTCTGCGCGCTAGCCCCACCTCAGGAAAATCCCGGCGCGCTTGCAGGCATCGTCTTATCGCTGATGGATGGGCTGGCGCGCGCCGGAGTGAAGCGGTTGATCGTGGTGGGCGGCGCGGGCAGTCTGGAGGTGGCAACCGGAATTCAGCTGGTGGATACACCCGAGTTTCCGGCCGAATGGCTTGCCATCGCGCGGGCGCACCGGGAGATTCTGCCGCTGCTGAAGGCTTCGCGGTTCGATTGGGGCTACTTCAGCCCAGCGGGACTAATCCAGCCCGGCGAGCGGACAGGGCAGTTCCGCATGGGCGGCAAGGAGTTTCTGACGGACGCAAACGGCGAAAGCCGGATTTCCGCCGAGGACTATGCCGTTGCGCTGGTGGATGAGCTGGAGCGGCCACGGCGGCTGAATCAGCAATTCACGATCGCGTACTAAGGGGCGAGACAGCTTGCGATTGCAGGTAAGGAGGGCTATCCTTACAGTAAGGAGCATAAGTAAGGATGCTGTCCGCCACCGTCACCAGCAAAGGCCAGATCACGCTGCCCATCGAGGTACGTCGCCGCCTTGGGCTTAAAAAAGGCGATAAGGTGGAGTTTGTCTATGACGAAGATGGCCGCACGATAGTGCGCCCGGAGATCACGGACGAAGACCCGCTGGCAAAAATGGTTGGAGCATTTCCCGCGTTCAAGACACACGAGGAAAATATTGCCTTCTGGCGCGAAATGCGCGGCCACGATGAACTGGATGCCAAGCTCTTCGGGTACGAGGACACGCCCTGATCACTGCCATCGATACAAATATCATCTCGGCGCTGTGGTCGAATGAGCCAACTGCACCGGTTCTGCATTCAAAGTTGAGCCGTGCCTTGCAGGACGGCCCGCTGCTCATAGGGCCAGCGGTTTTTGGAGAGTTACACGCTCATCCAAAAGTTATGCCTGCGGCCATCAGGGCAAATCTCCATGCAGCGGGAATTCTTATCGATTTCCATATCGAGGAACGTGCCTGGTCGCTTGCCGGGCAGCGCTATGCGGCGTATGCAAATGCACGCCGTGCGTCAGGCAGCGAATCTCCACGCCGCATATTGACCGACTTCCTCATAGGCGCGCATGCACTTATCCACGCGGATCGACTGGTGACGCAGGATGAAGGCATCTACCGGTGCTATTTTCCGGAACTGCGTCTGCTCTAGCTCAGGCAAAATGCTGCCAGCCGCGCGGGTGGATTGCTGTTTTGCCGGATGGTGCGCTTAAAGCCACCTGTGGCTTACCTGCGCTGCGCTTTACGATGTGGCCAATCCTCGTAATGCCTACGCCGGCGATGCTGCGGGGCAGCTTTGTGCCAGGTCTGGCGGTAAACAGCAGCTCATAGTCTTCGCCGCCGTGCAGTGCGTCGTCTACCGTCGCTCCCGGAGCTGCGGGGAGTGCAACTTCGTCGATCTCCGCGGCTACGCCGGATTCCTCGCAGAGCCGCGCCAGGTCGATGGAAAGTCCATCGCTCAGATCCATTGCAGCGGTCGCCGCGCCGTGACGAGCCAGCCAAAGCCCCTGTGCGATCCGCGGTTCAGGAAAAAGATGTGGTTTCAGCGTCTGTACCAGTCGTGCCGGGGCTTTTTTTCCGCCCAATGCCTCCAGCGCTCTCAACCCGACTGCCGCGCCGCCCAGCGCACCGGTCACATAGATTTCGTCGCCTGCGCGAGCTCCGGAGCGTAATAGCGCACGGCCCTGCCGCACCGCTCCTACGAGCACAATATCTGCCAGAACCTGCGGAAACTCGGCCAGGTCACCTCCGGCAAGCGGAACTCCGTGCTCTTCAGCCAGCGCAAGCAATCCATCGTAAAACCTATCTACCCAAGTGCTTACGCCGCGCCGCGCCGCGGCGAGCTTCTTTGGCGCGGCCAGCGAGAGAAACGCTGCCACGGGCCGCGCTCCCATTGCCGCCAGGTCGCTGAGCCCCCGCGCCAGCGCGCGATGTCCCACGGCCTCCGGCGCGTGCCAGTCCAGCCGGAAGTGCCGGCCCTCCAGGCTCAGGTCCGTGGTGACAACCATCTCCTCGCCGCGCCGGAGCCGCAGCACGGCGCAGTCGTCCCCAATGCCCACGCGCACGCCGCCCCGGCCAATTCCTGCCCCCATGCCCGCTGCACGGTGGCGAATCCACCTCAGCAGCTCCAATTCGCCGCTCCCGATTCCTGTCCCCGCTCCCGGTTTTTCTTTATCAGGCCGCATCTCAAGCAGGATAGCGTGGCAGGCCGATGCGGAAAGTCCGCTCCTGGCTGCCGCTTTCCTGTGGAAAACCTGATTTTTCGGCTTCTCTTTCATTGACCAGCCAAAAGCCCTTTGATAGCCTGAATTAGCGTCTCCAGAATGTCCTGGCTGCCATTGGGCGAAAACAATTCGCCACCATGTCTGGCGGCTCGACGTTTGACGCCGCAGTTTCGTCTTACATTCAGGACGGTAATTTGCAATTTTCCCCCGCGGGCAAGCTCAAAAGCGTACGGGAAGGATGTGTGGGTCAACGATGTTCGGTAAACGCTACTACATTCTCTTTGTTGCACGGGATGAAGATGGCCGGGTCCGCAAGATTCCGATCCCTCTGCACTATGCGTACGGGTTTGTAGCTGCGGCAGTCGTTGGCGCATTCACCATTGCCGGTCTCGCCGGGTCTTATACCCGCATGCTGCTCAAGACCGAGAGCTACAACCAGGTTCGCGAGGAACGCGAAACCCTCCGCAAAAATTACCAGCAGATGGCCCGCATTGCACACGACAAGGATGTGCAGGTAGCCTCGCTGGGCGCGCTTGCCAATGAAGTCACTGCGCTTTACGGCCTGCGCCAGAACCACGCTTCCGCACATGGGAATGCCGCCAAGGCCGCTGCCGCGCCGACGCCGGCCACGCTGGCCGTCTCAGAAGATCCAAGCCCGCAGAACGTCAAGCTTTCGATCGACCAGCTCTATGCGCTGCGCAACGACGCTATGAGCGGTCGCGTCTCCCGCGCGCTTTCAGGCGGTCTCACACCGAGCTTCGCCGGCGACTGGACGCAGTATTCCGATGCGCCCTCGCTCTGGCCCATTGAAGGCCGCGTGACTTCCGGCTTCGGCGAGCGCCAGGATCCGTTCAATGGTGAAGGCGCATTCCACGCCGGCATCGATATTGCAGCGGCGTACGGCACAGCCGTGCGTGCTGCTGCGGACGGTGACATCGACAAGGCTGGTTTCGGCACAGGCTACGGGCGCGAGATCACCATCGATCACGGCCATAGTCTTGAAACTCTCTACGGACATCTCTCCTCCATTGCCGTGGTAGAAGGCGAGCATGTTTCACGCGGCCAGATTATCGGTTACGTCGGCCAGTCAGGCCGCTCCACCGGCCCGCACCTCCACTACGAGGTACGTGTGCATGATGTGCCGGTGAATCCGCATAAGTACCTGCGCGATACCTTCGAGCAACTGGCCGATGCCGCCACGGCTGCTTCGTCCAAAGCTTCGGGCCGCTAGGTCGATAAACCCGGACTGCAGCGCAACGAATCGGCTCGGCATAGTATTGTTATTCCCGGATTCAATTCCTGTATTCGGGAGCCTTCCAGATGCGTTTTCTGCGCGCCTGTTGCGATTTTCGCGCCATTTTTTGCACTCTTCTCCTATTCGCCTCCCTGCCTGCATTTGCTCAAACCCGCGAAGCGGATGTGAAAACCGCTTTTGCGCGCGCGCAGCATCTCCGCCACGGAATTAACGCTTCGATATGGTTTGCGCAACATGCCTTCGACTATTCGGCGCACCACACCGACACGGAGACGACGCCCGAAGACATCGCCATCATGGCGAAGCTCGGCTTCGATAACGTGCGTGTCAGCGTGGATCCGGTGCCGCTTGAGCAATCGATGGAAGGCCACAGCGATTTTCTCGCGCGGCTCGATAGAGCTGTCGATACCATCCTGGCCAACGGCATGGCCGTGGAGCTCGATATTCATCCCGAGCCGCCTTTCAAGCAGGCTGTCAAGACCACCGGAGACGGCGTCGATCGCTTTGTGGCGGTCTGGCGTCAACTGGCCGCGCACTACGCTGACCGCGATCCCGAGCGCATTTTCTTTGAAGTGGAGAACGAACCCGAGGTCAGCGATACCTACCGCTGGGCCGGCATCCAGGCTCGCGTTGCAGCCGCCATCCGCGAGTCCGCGCCGAAGCAGACCATCATTGCCACCGGCGCCAACTGGAGCGACATCCAGGACCTGCTCGCCGTGGAGCCGCTGGCCGACGGCAACGTGATCTACAACTTCCACTACTACGATCCGCATGAGTTCACGCATCAGGGAGCAAGCTGGGGATCGGTTTACTGGACCTACGAGAAGAAGATTCCCTACCCGTCGGATGAGGCGGTCATGGAGAATCGCCTGAATCAGATTCCCGACGCCGTTTCGCGCTACAAGCTCAAGAGCTACTGGTACGAGCGCTGGGACGCGCACCACATCCGGCTCATGATTGACTCAGCAGGCGAGTGGGCGCGCGCCAATCACGTGCCGCTCATCTGCAATGAGTTCGGCGTCTACCGCCAAGTGGTGGAACCCGCAGACCGTCTGCGCTGGATTCACGACGTTCGCACCGCGCTTGAAGCGAACTCGATCGGCTGGACGATGTGGGATTACCACAACGGCTTCGGTGTCGCGACCAAGGATGCGAATGGGAAGTCGGTCGTCGATCCGGGAACAGTAGAGGCGCTGGGGCTGAAGAAGTAGTAAGCAACTGGCAATTCTTCCGTTCTCGCCGAAAAATACGGCAAAGATTGAGGGCTCCGATAGGCCGATCAATGATGGATTCAGAGCAAATTTGGTGGGCGATCCAGATACCGTAGAAACAGCGATTTGCTTCGTTGAAGTCCGACCATATTATTTCCGTTCGGGGTACATGTTTGAGGACATTCTGCGCAAACTAGAACGCGCCCCGCTCTCTTCCGAGCAAAGGGATTGTCTCAACTCGGTCCTGGAGCGTTTTGAAGAATGGCGTAAGCAAAAGAACAGAACCGAGGTATCATCGTAAGCATGGCGATGGTTCGCATCTCGGAAGACGAAGCAATCCGCGACATCGCGGGGCTGCTGGCTCGCGCTTATCGGGGCGAAGAGATCGTCATCGAAAAAGACTCCAATGCCGCCGTGGTGCTGCGCAAAGCCGCTGCGCGCCCCGTGCGGAAGCTCTCGGAATCGCTTCGGCTTGCAAGAGAGCATGGCTCCACGGTCACGCTGGACGATGAGTTTTCTCGCGATCTGGAAGCGATTGTCAACAGCCATCCTGAGCCACTCCACAATCCATGGGACTGATTCTCGACTCCAGCGTCGTCATCGCCGCCGAGCGACACGGAGATAGCGTTCAAAAGCTGATCGAACAGGTTATCGCCGAGACTGGCGATGAAGACGCGGCGCTTTCCTCGGTGGGTTTGACCGAGCTTGCGCATGGAATCTACCGGGCACGGACTACGGAGAGACGGTTGCGCCGGCAGGCCTTCATCGACGAGTTGCTACGTGATTTTCTGGTCTATCCCTACACGAAGGACACAGCCTTGCTTGCCGCGAAGGTCGACGGAGAGCAGCAGGCAAAGGGAGTGACAATCCCTTTTGATGATCTGTTGATTGGCGCTACTGCGCTGGAGCTTGGTTACGCAGTAGCCGCCATCAACATTCGCCATTTCCGGCTGATTCCCGATCTCCAGATTATCCAGCTCTGACCTCTGCTCCTGACGACAGGTTACTTACCCGTATACGTCACGTGCCAGATTGATCCCGAGCCGTCATCGGACACAAACAGCGAGCCATCCTTCGCCACCGTCACTCCTACGGGCCGGCCCCACACCGTGCCGTCAGCGTTCACAAAGCCGGTGAGAAAGTCCTCGTACTCGCCTGTGGCGTGGCCGTTTTTCATCGGCAGCCGGATCACCTCATACCCTGAGCGCTGCGCGCGGTTCCACGAGCCGTGTTCGGCTGCAAAACCATCCCCGCGATACTCCTTCGGGAACTGCTGTCCTTCGTAAAACAGCATCTCGAGAGACGCAAAGTGCGGGTTCACCAGAATATCCGGCGTGATCACCTTCGACTGCAGCTCCGGGTGCTTGCCGGGATGGCGCGGGTCCTGCACTCCGCCTCCAGCCTGGCCTGCGGTTCCGTGGAAGTAGAACCAGGGCCAGCCGTAAAAGCCGTCTTCCTGCACGTGCGTCACATAATCCGGCACAAGATTGTTGCCCAGGCCATCGCGCTCATTGGTGGAGCACCACAGCTCGCCGGTCGTGGGATTGATCGTCTCACCTACGCAGTTGCGCAGGCCGCTGGCATACACCTTTACAAAGTTGCCCGTCGGCGTAAACTCCAGCACATCGGCGCGATGAGTCTCCTCCGGATGCGTATCCATATCATCCACGTTGGAGTGCGATCCAACGGAGGCAAAGAGCTTCGTGCCATCCTTGGAAAAGACCACATCGCGTGTCCAGTGGCCGCCGCCGCGCAACCTGCCGCCGCCGGGCAGCTCGGCAATGTTCACCATCTCGCCCGTCGCCTTCAGATCGCCATTGTGATACGGAAAGCGCACAATCTGGTCGGTATCGCCAACGTAGAGATACTCCGGGTTCGGCCCCAACGGATAAAACGCAAGCCCGAAGGGCTGATGCAGCCCCGTGGCGAAGACGTTCATCGTCTTAGCCTTTCCGTCCGAGCCCACGCCGCGAAAGACCACGATCTTTCCCGTCTCGCTCTCGGCCAGAAAAATGTCGCCATTCGGCGCGGTGCGGATCAGCCGCGGATTGTCCAGGTCGGTAGCATAGAGCTCCACCTTAAAGCCCGCCGGAGCCTTGGGCCACGCATCACTGGGGCGCGGAACAATCTTCGGCCCATTGTCCACCGATTGTTCCGGCGCAGGTCCGGGCAGGTCCGCTGTGGTCAGGTGCCGGCGAATTCCGGGCGACTCATGCAGCGCATCCGTAAATGCGGCCTGGCCGGTAAGTACGGTCTGATTCTGAGCGGTTGCGCTGCCCGTGATCCCAATAACAGTTGCGGCAAGAGCAGAAAGCACACGATAGTGGCGCATGAAAAACCTCGCGACAGTTTTTGCCTACGTTGTAAGGACGAGTGGAGCTGCCAGGAAGTCAGAAAAAATTCTGTTACTTCGATGCGCTCCCTTGTGCCGGAGATGCCGCATCCTCTGCGGTAAAAGCCGACAGTGCGGATTGAGTCAGTGTTGCCTTTACCATCACGCGCGTTCGATCCTGGCTTATCTGCGCGGTTTTAAGCAGCTCCTTCAAGCCGTGGTTGGCCTGCGTCTCACCCAGAGGAGCGGTTAAGATGCGGGCCACATCCACAAGCTGCTTCAGATCCGCGTACTGTCTGGCCGCAACGGTCTCTGTCGGCGCAATCTCTTCCACGCGCAGATGCAGCAGTCCCGGCGAAATCGGCAGCCCCGGCGTCACGCTGGCAATAATCGTGGAGTCCGAGGCCAGCGGCAGCTCAAAGCCCAGCACATGAATTGCGCCGCTCTCGTTAAATGGCAGCCCAATCTGCCCCACGCCCCACGCCAGTGAGAGCAGCGGCACGTCATGGTAGTGCGCGGCCAGCAGCGTGGAATTGGCAAAAGGCAGCGCGGCTGTGCGGTGCCGGTCAATCATCGAGTGGATTTTCTCAGCCGTCGGATAATTCGACACCGCCATCGTGTCATAGCCAATCTGCGTTACGCGCACGGTGCGCCCGTCGGAAGGAATGCTGTAGATCGTGTGGCCGGCGTAGCTCTCCTGCGCCGCCGCGTGGCTCTCAAGCCAGCTTTTCAGCTTTGGCCCGGTGAGTTTGCCCACCAGCACCATGGAATACGCCACAGGGCCATTTGGACCGTGTGGATCTTCCATGCGGTGCAGAGCCACTGCGGCCTGGTCCAGATCCTGCTCCCAGTCAATGCCTGTTGCGTCAATGAACTGCTGATATTCGGGGTCGCGCGTCGGCGGTTTCAGCTCCGCGTGCCTGTCGCGGTGCAGAAAGGCGCGCATCGGCTGCAGATTCACATACACAATGCCGTCGGCCTCGGGCAGCAGCCGCGCAGCCTCCGGCGGAGCTTTGGAGCGCAGAAAGATGGCCAGGGCAAGCATAAGCAAGACCGCGGCCACTGCAACATTCGGGGCTCATTGCGCGGGGGCAAGACAAGTTCAGGGTTAATTGCTATTTCCCTTTTTCGATGTATTCTTTCAGATGTTTTGCACACGATTCGGCGATTGATTGCTGGCCCCGAGCGCCAAAAGTGCCGAAAAGCAAAGAGCCATGGCTATTTTTATGAACTTCATATGCCCAAATAACATCCTTTGATCCTGCATCAATCAGCATGATGCTGGCCTCAAGTCCGCGGGTCGAGCTTGCGGAAGCACCTGAAGCCGCTGTTCCCCCGCTTCGATTCCAGCTTGCTGATCCTCCGGCACCGAAAACAAAACCTTGCCATTCAGTATTAGTGGATACGACAAAATATTGCGCGGAAGTCTTGTCAAGGGTGAGAGTAATTGGCACCTGCTTCTCTCTAACTGCTGCTGCGAAGTAGGTCTCAAATCCTCCCATTGGAGCGATCACGATGCGGGCTCCGGCATGGATCGGTCCGAATGCTTTGACTGTTCCAGGATCCGCCTCGGGTACAGGTGCAGGAGGCACGGTGTTATTTGGCATTGCACTGGGACCCGGAGAGGTTGCTGGAGTTGCTGAGGACGGTGCAGAAGCCCCCGACGCTTTGGCTATAATCGCCGCGATCGCCTTGTCACTGGCACCCGCATTTTTCAGCGCAACGATTGCATCGGCGGATATGTCGTAGTTGCCGGGAGCGCCGTTAATAGTTGTGACGATTAGATCGTCGGACAATCCGGCCTTAATAAGCTTGATGACGCCATCGTTATTCAGCGCCTGCTGTGCGATGAGAACCGGGCAAAGAAATGCCAAACCAAGTTTCAAGAGGATATTGCGCATGACTTCTCCTTTGGACTTTCAGAGCTGAGGAATTGAGCCCAGTGAGTGTGTAGGAATGATTTAACGAATCAGTAATATTTGCAATGAATTTCTGGCGAATCCTTATCCCTGTCGCCCTCTGTATATAGCGTCTGAAGAGTCCATACCGTTGTCCCTGTTCTCTGCATTTGCTACCATGATCTTGACGATATGTCCCGCCTCTATCCATCCCGCGCGTGTTGTCGGTCGAATCACTTCGGCGGGTGGTCCCTCTAGTCTCCGATTCCCTCTGGAAGACAATTCCGGAACAATCGACTCCTGAAGAATGACGCCCGCGTAGCCGTCTGAGGCTGTGCGATTCTTCGTCCGCATCCAGCCTCCATCCATCCGCAAAACTTCATGGAGGCCCCAATGCCGGTCGCAGAACATCTCGTCTCATCACGTCTCGCCCCAACACATTCAGAAACCGTGCCGGGTCCGGTCACGTCCATCGAGCGCCAGGCGCACTGGCGCCATCGCGGCGGCGTGCTGGAATTGTCCGGTCCAGCCGCACTCATCCATGCCGTCGAGCGCTCGCTCCTGCTGGCGGGCGCGGCCACCGTGCGCATCGATCTGGACAGACTTGATCTGGACGGAGTTGATTTGAACAGCGGCGAGTTCGTCTTGCATCCGCAGCTTCTCGATACCATCGCCACGCTGCAGACCCGCTCCGGCCTGCTCACGCTGCTGGTCCGCACGCAGCAGGATGCCGCGCTCACCGCGCACACGGCAGATCAGTCCATCCTTCTCGACGTTTCTCAGCCGAACTTTGCGCCAGCCACCGCTGTCGCTGCCGTATATCGGCTCTTGTACGAGGCAAACATTCTCATCTCCCCGGAATGGCTGGGGGAAGGATCGGGCATCTGACGAGAGCAGCCACATTCTTAGACCGCGCTGTAATACCATGTCTTTCCTGCATCCGCGCGCGGCTCACAGCATCCAAGCAGCCATGGAATACCGTCTTCTTGGAGGCTCCGGCCTCAAGGTTTCAGTCCTAAGTTTCGGCGCTGCTACTTTTGGCGGCACCAATGAGTTCTTTCGCGCATGGGGCAACACAGACGTTGCCGAAGCTACGAAGATCGTCGATATCTGCCTCGAAGCCGGCATCAATCTCTTCGACACGGCCAACGGCTATTCGGACGGCGCATCGGAAACCATCCTCGGCAAGGCTCTTGAGGGCCGTCGCGATCAGGTTCTCATCTCCACGAAGGCCTTTTTCCCCACGGGCTCCGGACCGAACGACTCCGGCTCCTCGCGCTACCACCTGCGTCGCGCGCTCGAAGATTCGCTTCGCCGCCTCGGCACGGAAACCATCGACATCTACCACATGCACGGCTTTGACGCGCTCACGCCCATCGAAGAAGTGCAGGACACGCTGAACACATTTGTCCGCGAGGGCAAAGTTCGCTATATCGCAGCCTCCAACTTCACCGGCTGGCAGCTCATGAAGTCTCTCGCCACAGCGGAGAAATATGGTTGGACGCGTTTCGTCGCCCATCAGGTTTACTACTCGCTCGTCGGACGCGATTATGAGTGGGAGCTGATGCCGCTCGGCCTCGACGAGAAAGTCGGCGCGCTCATCTGGAGCCCGCTCGGCTGGGGTCGTCTCACCGGCAAGCTCCGCCGCGGCGCAAAGATTCCAGACGAGAGCCGCCTGCACAAGACCGCCCAGGCCGGTCCCACTATTGCCAACGAGTATCTCTACAAAGTTGTCGATGCCATCGATGAGGTCGCTAAGGAAACCGGGAAATCCGTTCCGCAGATCTCGCTTAACTGGCTTCTCCAGCGGCCCACGGTTAGCTCCATCATCCTCGGCGCGCGCAACGACGAGCAGCTCAAGCATAACCTCAGCGCAATCGGCTGGAATCTGACGCCGGAGCAGGTTGCCAGACTCGACGCCGCCTCCGCCGTGGAGCCTGCATACCCGTACTGGTGGCAGCGCAAGAGCAACGCCGAGCGCAACCCGCCTGCGGTGTAAAAGCCGGTATAAAAATATGGCCCGTCTGCAAGAGGCGGGCCTTTAGAGCATTTCTCCTCTTGCTGTAGAGCGACCTCTGGCCGCAAAAACAAATACACGGCGAGGGTGGGGCGCACGAACTTTATATCTTCGGGAGAGATGCTCTGATGTTGCGGCCTGGGGCTGCGGCGTCTGAGGATTTTTCCGGAACAACTTTCGCTTTTTGTTTTCCCTGTCGGGCTGTTTTCCGAGGGGTGGAAGATTATGGCTCTATGTGATTGTTTTTGTGTAATTTACCGTTGATTTATGGTGTTTACTAATTGATTATCATGAGTGGTTACTTTTGAGGGGACACCCTCGAAAAAAAAATTTCTGGGCTGCCTTGAAAGAACTACGGCCCGAATCCTTTTTTTGGGATTCGGGCCATGGCTCTTTCTTCTGCTGATTCTGAGTAAAGCATAAATGGGGTTAATTGCATGCAAAGTTTCTGAAGGATGTGGGGTTACGAAAGGGTGGTGGACTTTGGTAATGGGGAAAGAAAGGGAAAAGGGACAAGGGATATAGGGACAAGAGTATTTCTCCTCTTGCTGTGGAGCGATCCCTGCCTGGCCGCTAAAACAAATACGCGGCCAGGTGGGGCGTCCGAACTTTATACCTTCAGGAGAGATGCTCTAATTTTTCAATCAGTCTGGTTATATCGCTCCGTCCAGCGCGCCTTCCGCAGACGGGTCCACTGTTTTAAAGCCCTCGGTCCGCGCCGCTTCCAGCATCTGCGCGGAAGCCGACACAAACACAATCTCCGTGCCGGGAAACATCTCCCGCGCCACTTGCGCGGCTGCAATCTGCAGCGCATCGGGCCAGCGCAGAGCGCTTTTGTCCAGCAACTGCCGCGCCGCTTCCAACACGGCCGGGTTCAGAGGCTCCTGCACTGTCCGCGCAGCCTCTGTCCGCAGGCTTTCGAGCGCCGCGCCAGCGTCTTCGTGGCTGATGCCGCCGGCGCGCTCCCGCCGCCGAATAGCCGCATATACCTCCAGCGGCGTCGAGGCGGCGATCAGCTTGCGGTTATCCTCAACGGACTCCACCAGCCGGATCAGCGCTTCCGTGCCTGACTCCCGCACAAACAACTTGGCAAAGGCCGTGGCCTCCAGAAAATAGCAGGTCACAGTACCCCTCGTTCTTCATCCATCACCGCGGTCAGCGTCTCACCTTGTACTGAAACCGGATGGAAGCGGTGTGCCTCTTCCGGAATCCCTGCCTCGGAGCGGTTCAGCCGGATCGTTGTCGTCGGATACGCCGGCGTCTTCGGGTTGGCAATCTTGCTTGTCAGCACCATGCCCCGCTGAATCGCCTCGGCCAGTACCGTCTGCCGCATCTCCGGGTTCTGATTCCACCGGAAGCTCTTGCGCGGCAGAAACGAGTCGCGGAACCACTTCAGCGCAATAAACGCGTGCCCGCCGCGCTCCGCCTCAGCCAGAGATCCGCACAGCTCCTTCACGCGGCTGTCCATGTCCGCCGGCAAAATGATCTCTTCACCGGCGTCGTCATCCTCGTAATGCACCTCATGCACAGGCGCGCTCGTCCGGACCGGTCTCGCTGGAGCCTCTTCGCCGTCCACGCGCTCAAAATAAATTCGCAGCTCATCCTCTTCCGGCGACCACGAATCCGCCGAAGCATTGCGGCGCTTGCTTCGCCCGCTTTCGCTGCATAATTCCACGATTGCCTGGTACCCCGGCGGCGCTAGAAAATGCAGCGCACGGGACAAACCAGGATCCTGCGAGTATCCAAGCTCAGCCAGCGCTTCCTCAACAATCTCCTCTGCGTCCGGAATGCTTAAACTGCTCACATCTACGTTTACATTGGCCTGATATGCCCTGTTCGGCTTCATCGCTGATTCTCCGTATTCGCCTAACTATTCTTCTCGCAAGGAATTTCAACGCACGGCCTGGCGGCCCGCTGTCTGTTATATGTGCGCCCCGTATCATGGAGCGTTGCTTGTGGTTGCGCAACTTTGCCCCGATGGCCCCCCGGCAGCTCCATGCCGTTGCGAGCGTTTTTATATGCCGGTATATCTGAAAAAAAGGACCTTAACTTAAATAAGGTCAAGATAGGATTTACCTAAAGTTGTTCCTGAAACTACCCCGGTAGTATATATGAATTTCGGAAAGACAGGCACCCCTCGAAAGCGCGTCTACCTTCATTGCCTGCTGGAATGGACGTATCATCACACTGCCAGGATTCGGTGTTTGATTCGGATTGTAACCTGATTTCCACCCAACTCAGTCAGAAATCTGCCGAATTTCCATCCTGTCGAACGCTCCTGCTCTTGTTTTCCGGTCTCCGCTCCTGCCCGTCCGGCTAATCCCTCGTACAATAGGGCTATGCGCCGCTGTTTGTTGCTGGTAGCCGGGCTTCTTCTGATCTCCCCCCGGTTTGTCCATGCTGACAACCCCGCCTTCGATCTAGCCGGACCGAAAGTCGATCTCCGCGTCAAGCGTGGGGATGTGACTCTTCCTATCTCCCAGACTCCTAACCTGCTCCCGGGCGACAGGCTCTGGGTCCACGCCGATCTGCCCGAGACCCAGCTCAATCACTTCGTGCTCATCGTCGCCTTTCTGCGCGGAGTCACCAATCAGCCGCCCAACGACTGGTTCACACGCGTAGAGACCTGGAATCCCAAGGTACGCAGCGAAGGTGTCTTTATTACGGTACCCGACGGAGCCGAGCAGGCACTGCTGTTTCTCGCTCCGGAGACCGGAGGCGATTTCACCACCCTCCGCAAGGCCGTCCACGACCGCCCCGGAGTCTTCGTCCGCGCCGCGCAGGACCTCGTCCTTGCAAGCTGGGAGCGCATGCGCCTCGATACCTATCTGGATGATGTCCGCGAAACCAACCAGATTGACGCCAAGGACCTGAAGGATCGCATGCAGTTGTCGGCCCGTTCGCTCGGCATCAAGCTCGATCAGCAGTGTTTCGATCACCCCGTCGATCAGCAGGCCACCTGCCTCACCCAGCACACCGAAGGCGTGGTGCTCGACGACGCCAACGCGCAGTCCCTGGTAACGCAACTCGCAAATGGTTCCGCTGCTGACCTGATGAATCAGCTCAGCTACTCCAATATGGGCGGCGCAGGCCTGTACAGCCCATACGTCGGCGCCATTATCGATACGGTCAGGATTCTCTCCTCACTCCATACCGCGCACTTCCAGTACATTCCCGCTCTCGCGCTGCCGGCGAAAGACACCATGAATCTCCGGCTCAATGTCCCGCCCTCTTTCCGCGATCCCAAATCCGTCGTTGTAGTAGCCCTGCCGCCCATTGGTCCCTCCAAGCCGCCGCCGGTGCGCGCCATGAGCCCCATGGACGCCCAGTGCATCGAGAAACCCGACCTCGCTCTGCCCATCGATAACGCGCCGCTGATTTTCGGCACGGATATGGCGCACGATCTCAAGCTGCACATCGAGAGTTCGCAGTCTTATACGGATTTGCCGGTCCGGGCCGAGTCCAGCCGCGGCGGCCTGATTCTAACCGGCTCTCTTCCTCCGTTGCCTACGGGCTCCTTCACCGCTTCGCTGCGCGGCAAATGGGGTTTTGAGGATTGGGAGGGCCCGCGCTTCCGCCTGGTCACAGCCGTCTCCGGCAAATGGCAGGTGGTTCCCGCGGACCAGTCCGCGCTCGTGGTGGGCCGCGAGGACAAGCTGCACATTCAGGGCGAAACGGCGCAATGCGTCTTCAGCGTGGCGCTTCAGGAAGGAGCGAACTCCGAGAAGGCGATTCACTTCAAGTCTTCCGGATCCGATCAGCTTGAGGTCTCCGTGCCGCTCGAAAAGGCATCTCCCGGCCAGGTAACCCTTGAAATTCACCAGTTTGGAACGGACAAGCCCGATACAGTCTCCGTGAACTCCTACGCCGAAGCCGCCGCTCTGGACCGGCTCACCCTCTCGATCGGTGACCGCACGGCCACGCTCAAGGGAACGCGCCTTGACGAAGTAGCCAAGGCCGAGTTTGAAAACATCGCCTGGACCCCCGACGGCCTGGCCCGCGTGGAAGACTTTGACCGGCTCACTCTCAAGACCGACGGTGCCACGGATGGGCTCTCCACCACCGGAGATTACACCGCCAGGGTAAAGCTCCGGGATGGCCGCGAGCTTAAGGTTCCCGTCACAGTTCGGCCGTCCCGTCCCCAGGTAAGCCTGCTCAACAAGGGTTCGCAGCTGGACGGCGCAGACCCGGTACATCTGGGTAGCACAGAGGACTTCGCTCTCGATGGCAAGCTTGTTTTCTTCCTCAAGTCGGAGATTCCACAGAGCTTCCCGCGCAATGAGAATGTGGAGGTCGCGGCGGCGGACGGCAGCTTCCATACCACGCTCTCCATCTCCGATGGTTCCCTGGTCCTCGAAGACGCTCGCACGGCTCTCGGCACCGTCGAGCCGCTTGCCAAGTTCGGTCCCTCAGCCTTTGGCCCCCTGCGCGCCCGCGCCATCTCAGCCGATGGCGTGCCCGGTGAGTGGATGCCTCTTGGCACACTTGTCCGCATACCTGCCTTTAAGGAATTGCGCTGCCCCCACGCCATAGCCAAACCATGTACGCTGACCGGCAGTAATCTCTTCCTGGCCCAGACCATCGGCGCCACGCAGGATCTCTCGGCTGGCGTCGAGGTTCCCCCGGACTTCACCAGCGGCCAGCTCATCGTGCCCCATCCGGTCAACGGCCAGCTCTTTCTCAAGCTCCGCGACGATCCAGCGACCGTACAAACCCTGACACTCCCCGTCACGTTAGCGCCGCCAGGAACCCAAACCGCTGCCGGCGTGGCTCCGCTTCCGGCCCCGGCATCTCCGGCTCCAACCCCGGCGCCAGCCCAGCCCCTCAATCCGGCTGATACTCAGCAAAAGCCCGAGTAGATTTTTAGAGTTTCCGCAGCCGCGCGCAGGCCTCGTCCAGGTCAGCGTCTTTCTTCGCAAAGCAGAACCGCAGCAGATTTTCGCCGCGTCCTTTCGAGAAGAACGCGCTGCCTGCCACTGCCGCTACACCTGTCGCCTTGAGCAGCTCGCGAGCCTTCTCAGCAGCCGTCGCGCCCGGCAGATTGGCGGCATCCGCCAGCACATAATAAGCACCCGCCGGAACGCTCGGTGTCATCCCCGCATCCCGCAGAGCCGAGACAATCCGCTCCCGCTTTGACTGGTGATCCGCCGCAACCTGCGTGTAGAAGCTCGCCGGAAGCTGTTCCAGCCCCGCCGCGGCTCCATGCTGCAACGCCGATGCCGCGCAGACATACGTCAGATCGTGGAAGTACGACATTGCGCCCAGCCACTGCGCCGGTGCTGTCACGTATCCGAGCCGCCAGCCGGTCACTGAAAAGGTCTTTGAGAAGCCGGAGATGACAATCGTCCGCTCCTTCATTTCCGGCAGTGTCGCCGGCGCTATGTGCCGTTGCCCGTCGTAGACAAAGTATTCGTAAATCTCATCGGTAAAGAGAAACAGGTCGTGTTCGAGGCAGACTTCCGCCACCGCCTCGGTCTCAGCCAGCGTAAACACCTTGCCGCTCGGATTCGCCGGCGTATTCACAATGATCGCCCGCGTCTTCGCCGTCACCGCGGCCTTGAGCGCGTCCACATCCAGCGCAAAATCGCCGTCTGCCAGCGGCACGAAAACCGGCTTCACGCGCATCGACTTCAGAGTCGCCACGTGATAGCCGTAAAACGGCTCAAAAAGCAGAACTTCGTCGCCCGGATTCAACAGCGCCATCACGGCGGCGTGCAGGCCGGCCGTTGCGCCGGAGGCCACAAGGACTTCGCTCTCCGGGTCGTAGCTCAGCCCGTAATCGCGCTCCTGCTTGGCGGCAATCGCAGTCCGCAGCCGACCAATTCCGTCCAGCCGCGTGTAAATGTTATGCCCCTCGCGGATCGCCGCAATCGCTGTTTCTTCCACCGCTGCCGGAACCGGCGTGTCGCAGATGCCCTGCGCCAGGTTGATGCCGCCCATCGCGTCGCAGGCCATGCTCATGGCGCGGATCTCGGACTGCACCGCGCCGGGTGCAAGCTCGCTCAAATACAGCCGTGACGAAACAGGCGCAATCGTTTCACTCATGTGGGGCGCTCCAACTACATCTTATCGTTAGCACAGGTTGCCCACATTGTGTAGGGTTTCCGGACGTACGTAACGCCTTTTAAGTACCCCCGTGACGGAGGCCAATGCAGTTTTGCATTCATGTTTTTCCGATCACCGCTACATTAGAACCAGTTAAGAACGGCGGCGCACACCGGACTCAATACCTGCCGCCAGAAACTCTCCCGAAAGGAAGAGAACTCATCTTGAATAATCTGAGATTCTCTCTAGCCGGAGCGCTTGCGCTCGCGGTCACAGCCTACTCTGCGGTTTTTTTCGCTCCCGCAGCAGTCTCCCAGGGCGCTCCACAGCGGTTCGACATTGCGCGGCCTGATCCTCAGCCCTCGGCGTTTCCCGTCGGGTTTGGCGCCGGTCGAGATCTAGGGCCCATCCCTGGCAACACGCGGCTCGACCGCATGACGCTGCTCATGAAGCCCACGGCCAGCCAGCAGGCAGACCTTAACACGTTGCTCCCGGCGCAGCAGAATCCGCACTCGCAGCAGTATCACAAGTGGCTCACGCCCGCACAGTTCGGTACACGCTTCGGCGCGAGCGCCGCAAATCTCGCGCAAGCCTCCGCGTGGCTCCGTTCTAACGGCTTTACTGTAGATGAAATTCCCGCGGGCCACGGCCTCATTTACTTCTCCGGGGATGCCTCGCAGGTTGAGGAAGCATTTCACTCATCCATTCATCGCTTCGTATCCGCGGATGGCGAACGCATTGCCAATGTGGCCCCGCCGGAGATTCCCTCGTCTCTCTCCGGCTTTGTCGCAGGCGTGGTCTCGCTGCACAATCTGCGCCGCCAACCGGCGATCCGTGTGCATCAGCCGCTCACCGCCCGCCCGCAGCTCAGCCTCGACGGATCGCACTACATTTTCCCCGGCGATCTGGCTGCCATCTACGACATCGACTCGCTTTATGCCAGCGGAACCACGGGCGCAGGCGTATCCATCGCCATTGCAGGCCGCAGCAATGTCCTCGCCTCAGATGTGGCTGCCTTCCGCGCTGCTGCCGCGCTTGCCGCCAATCAGCCCACAGTAGTGCTGCCCGCGGGCAATTTCATTCCCTCGCCCGGCGACCAGACCGAAGCCACGCTCGATGTCGAGTGGGCCGGAGCCATCGCTCCCGCCGCCAGTGTGACGCTCGTCTCTGAGGCTTCGACAGCCACCACCGACGGTGTCGATCTTGCCGCCTCCTACATTGTCAACAATGCTATTGCGCCGGTTGTCAGCCTCAGCTTCACCTCCTGCGAGCAGGATATGGACGCATCGGAACTTGCCTTCTACAACAATCTCTGGCAGCAGGCTGCGGCACAAGGCATGAGCGTCTTTGTCGCCTCTGGAGACTCGGGCGCGTCTGGCTGCGATCTTAGCTCTGCAGCAGCGGGAACCCAGGCTGCGGTCAACGGCCTGTGCTCTTCGCCTTACGCCACGTGCGTCGGCGGAACGGAATTTTCGGAGGGCTCAAACCCCAACCAGTATTGGTCAGGCGCGAATGGACCAGGCAGCGTCTCCGCTCTCGGCTACATTCCTGAAACCGTGTGGAACGAAAGCGCCGTCAATGGAGGTACCGGCCTTTGGGCCAGCGGAGGCGGCATCAGTACCATCTATCCGCAACCGTCCTGGCAACAGGGCATAAACGGAGCAGCAGCCGCAAACGGCATGCGCGCCGTGCCGGATGTCTCGCTCACCGCCGCCGGTCATGACGGCTACGTCATCGTGGAGGACGGAATCAGTTGGATCGTCAGTGGTACCTCCGCATCCACGCCATCCTTTGCCGCACTGATGGCGCTCGTCGTGCAGTCGCAGGGCGCAAGCCAGGGCAATGTGAATCCGGCTCTCTATGCGCTTGCCGAATCCAGCTCCAGCACATCGCAGTATCCCTTCCATCCAACTCCCTCGGGAAACAACGATGTTCCCAGACTGCAGGGCTACTCCGCTAATGGCGATACCTACAACCTTGCCACCGGATTGGGCTCGGTCGATGCCGGTTTGCTGGTACCAGGCTGGGAATCGCTGCAGCCTCAGCCGCCGTCGCTGACCGTAACGCCACAAACCCGTTTCATTACAGTTCTGATCGGCACCAGCACTTCATTTAACGTTGCCGTAGCAACGGGCGGCTCATTCACGGGCAACATAACACTGAGTGTCACTGGCCTGCCCGAAGGTGCAACCGCATCCTTGAGCCAGACCCAACTGTCGGCTGCGGGATCGGTAACGCTGACCTTAGCCGCCGGAGTGAGTGCGTCCCCCGGATCGTACCAGGTCACCATTCAAGCACAAGGCGATGGAGTCACCGCCACGCAGCAACTATCCCTCTCGATCGACGAGCCCATGCTGGATGCCCGCGCAACGCCAATATCCGGAGGAGTTCACACCTCTCAGTGAGCGGCTGCGCCGGTCAGTTTCTCAAAGCCCGCGCGAATCTTATCCGGCACGGACGCGGGCTCGTCGTTGAGCGAATAGCTGATCTCAAGCACGGCAGCCGGAAGAGTGGGCAGGGACTGTAGCAGGCCGGCAGTCTTTGTCCAGTCGATCGTGCCGTCTCCCGGCCACAGATGTTCATCGCGCACACCGTGGTTGTCATGCACGTGCGCAGATACAATCCGCTTGCCGAGCTTGGAAACCGTCTCTTCGATACCCACCGTTGCATGCGCGTGGCCCAGGTCCAGGCACACGCCCACCGAATCCAGGTGCCCAAGATCGAGAATCGTCACCAGGTGTTCCGGCGTAGTCGGCTCGCTCATCAGGTTTTCCACCAGCACCTTCACCCCCAGCGGCCGCGCAAATGCTCCCAGATGCTCCAGTGCTGTCAGCGCGTATTCCATGCTGCGGGGCGACCACATATCCGTGCGCTCACCCAGATGCACCACCAGGTGACGCAACGGAATGTGCTCCGCGGCTTCGAGCGCGCGCTTGATCTCGTCCATTCCATCAATGCGGCGCGCCTTGTCCGGATGAAGAACATTCACACCCGGCGCCCCGGCCCGGCCCATCTCGCGATCCGGAAAGAGCGGCGCGTGCATTGAGAATGGCTCCAGAGTATTTGAGCGAAACCAGTCGGCCAGCTCCATCACATGATCGCGGCTCGTATAGTCGAAATGCTGGCGGGCGGCAAAAATCTCCACCGCCTGCGCGCCTGCGCGCCCGGCCAGCTCCAGCAGCCCCGGATGCAGGCGCTGATTCAGAAACAAGTGCGTGGAGAGAACCCGCAGCATCAAATCGAATACCCCTGGCCGAATCTGCCAAAGTGCGGAGAGTCTGCCAACCTTGCTCCCTATTGTCGCATTGTTTGAATAACTTACGCCGTATATCCGGCTAAAGTTCATGGTTACTCAACTGGCAACCGTTGAAGCCGCGGGCGCAGCCTGCGAAATGGACCTGGATTCGGCCTCTACAATAAAAAGGTGCTGGACCCCGTCACGAATCCCGTCTTCGATCTGGTGCAGATTCAGCCGCTGCGCAGAACGCCTGCGCCCAAGCCGGACTGGCTCAAGGCGCGCGCCCCGCTCGGCGAGAACTACCACAGCCTCAAGCAGTTGGCCCGTTCGCTCGGCCTCAATACCGTCTGCGAGAGCGCCCAATGCCCCAACATCGGCGAGTGCTGGAACCATCGCACCGCCACCTTCATGATGCTGGGTAATCTCTGCACGCGCCGCTGCGGATTCTGCGCCGTGCCCAAAGGCAGGCCGGAGCCCATCGACCTGGACGAGCCGCGCCGCGTGGCTGAGGCCGTTGCCGCTCTCAAGCTGAAATTCGCCGTCATCACCAGCGTCAACCGCGATGACGATCTCGTCGGCGGCGCACGCGCCTTCGCCCTGGTCATCGATGAAATCCGCCGCCAATCCCCAGGCTGCGGCGTTGAAGTTCTCATTCCCGACTTTCAGGGCAACCGCGAAGCCATTCGCATCGTCGTCGAAGCCCGCCCCGAGATCCTGAACCACAATACCGAGACCGTGCCGCGCCTCTATCGCGTCGTCCGCTCCGGCGCGCGCTACGAGCGCACGCTTGAGCTGCTGCGCTACTCCAAAGAGTTACGGCCCACAGGGCTGACCAAGTCCGGCGTCATGGTTGGCCTCGGCGAAGAGACCCATGAGCTACTCAATGTATTCCGCGATCTCGCCGCGGCGCACTGCGACATCCTCACCATCGGCCAGTACCTGCGCCCCTCGCGCAATCATCTGCCCATGGCGCGCCTCTACACGCCGCGTGAGTTTGCGGAGCTGAAGACGGAAGCACTCAAGATGGGCTTCCGCCACGTCGAATCCGGCCCACTTGTCCGCAGCTCGTATCACGCGCACGAACAGGCCGAAAGCGCCGTCACCTGTCTATAACATCGCTGGTTTGTACGGAACATCGCTATAAAAAGGGCCAGTGGTTCCACTCTTGACGAACCACACCAACCTTCTCGTGATCGCGTCTAACGTTTTCCAATAGCTTCGATCTCGACCGGAACGCCCATCGCGATCCAGCGAAAGCGGTACGTCATGCCCTTACGAACATTCGTAACCAGCGCGGGCCGGAAGCAAGCGATGCAGACCCCGTTATGATCGCGCACACTGGGATAGATGAGCCCCAGCGACCTTTGCGCGAACAGGTTCTCAGCCAGCTTCTGAGAGCCCTTGTAGCTGGACGGACTTAGAATGGAACTCTTCGCGCTTAATTCGCGTAAATCGTGAAGATCGCAACGAAAATCTGCAAGGTACTCGTCGTATGTGACTTCCTGTGTAACCTTGCCCATTTCATGCAATTCAATGGTTTTGTGGAAGATAACCTCGGCTTGCGAAGTTGCAAGTTCAAGCCCTGCGTACCAGGCGTTACGGCCATAGACGCTGAAGCGATTCCCTTCTTCAGTGTAGTGAGCGTAGGCGGCATTGATAACGCTGGCATAAGGGATGCCATGTACGAACTCGCGCTCGTCAATGCTGTCAAACTCCGGACGGAAACCAGCCTCCAGGAGCAAGCGGTCATTGGTTGCATTGTCGAAATCAAAAGCCTTCCGGAGATCCTCACCACGCGCAACATCCGCCAGAACGCTTGACTCGTTCGGGCTGTATTGGGAAGGAATGAGGCGCGCAGTGTTAAACGCCTCCACAAACGAAAGGGGCGGAGTATTTCCGCCCCTAGAAGGTGTCTTTTTGAGGCTCACAGCCTAGATGCCTCCACGGCGCGCATCGAGAAGGCGCCGAACACTTTGCATTGCCAGCAGCCCTCCCTTCTTCATGTACTCAAGGGGAGTGCGGCCACCAAACAAACGGTTGCTGTTGGGCAGGTGAACATAGCCATCCGCAGTCTCCTTGTCGTAAAGGATGCGGAGCGCCTTGTAAATGCCGACAATGTAAGAGATTCGCTGTAAGCGCTCGGAATCGAGCACCTTGCCTTCGGCGTTCTTCTTGAACTCGTAGAAGGGGCCATTTCCTATGGAGCGCAGCAGCTCGCGCGCATCCGCATCCTTCACCTTCCACTCGTCCATGATATTGAGGAAGATGCGGAAGCCTGCCGGTGTATATTCTTCGCGAACCTTCTCGTCGCTGAAGTCCAGTATCTTTGGCGCCTCGTAGCGGGTTGCCGGATAGCTAAGCAGGGTAGCCATAGAAACTCCTTTCAGGAGTATATTTCCACACTTTTAGGAGAATTGCAAACCGAGTGCGGAGCAGCAGCATCGAATGCTTTATAAATGGTCTTCCGTTACGAAAGAGAGGATTACTGTGAACCAGCACGCGTAAAGCTCCTGGAATGCTGGATCGGCGAGAGGGTCGTCATGGGGCGGCCAGTATCCGCCAATGTCGGTAGTCCAATATGGAGCTCCGGACAGGGCGAAATTGAGACCGGCGGGGATCTGATGGCTCAAGCCCCAGTAGGTGCCGCAGACGTCTCCCGACAAGACGGTGGCACCGACGCACTGCTGGTCGAGGAACGCCGAGCGCGTGAGCGAAAAAACGCGCTTACCCGGATTTTGGGCTTTCCAGCGATCCTGCACTCCAGGGGACATGCGGATCGGTATTGCCGGTGAAGGTTATCTCTTGCCCTCCAGGATCGATCAAGTGCAAGGCGGCGAAGATCCATGCCAGAGGTGGAAGACGAACCCACAGTTTGAGCGCTACCGGCCCGGTGAACTCGGCGTCTTCGTTGAATGATTTCGTTTTGAAGGTCAGGCCGTGGCTCATTGCCGCATACGCCTTCTCGGTTGCGGCCGATCCATTTTTGTCTGGGTCCATTTGGCCATCGCCAGAGTCATGTTTCAGACATCGCCATCTAAAATTCCGGCATCCCTCAGCAAACTCACCTCTGCACTGCGTCGAAGAAACCCGGCGCAGCTTGCGCCCGCGGTGTAGTCTGCTTCCCGCGCTCCCTGATTTTTTACTTGCAAACTGTTCGTCTTTCCGTGAAAGTAGAAACCCGGCTCCCTAGCAATCGAAAGGCAAGGTCGAAAGATGGCCACAATCAAGTTAAGTGATACTTCATCAGCCTCCGTGAATGCGACGGTCCTGGATAACTCCGTTCTTGGAAAGACCACCGGATCGGAAATCCACTTTCTGCGCTCGGATGCAATCGGCGCATTAAGCCAGACCCTCGACCAGGTTCAGATCAATTGCCTGTCGATCGGCTTTAACTGCGAGCCCTCATTTTCTCTAGCCGGCGGCACGGCCAACTTTACAGCGGGCGGCGGCCCCACCGGAGAGATCGATCTCTACAAGCCGGCTGCCGGCGGAGCCTCATGCCCGCTCTTCAAGACCGATCAATTCGGAACCAAAATCGAAATGGGGCGCAACTACTACCTGGCGCTCTCGTTTCAGCTCGGCGTGAAAGCGGGAGGCGCCGCTACGGATGGCGCATATACTTTCACGCCATCCAGCTCCGCTACCGGAAGCGCAAAGCTGTATCTGCCCTTTGGCCCCGGCGTAAACGGAGCCTATCACACCCTGCAGGGCGCGCTTGAAACGTTATTCGGAGCGTTTGCCCTTCCGTCCTCAAAGGATGACCTCCTCGACAACGGCAAGCTTCCCGTAGGGTCCGTCTTCGCCTACGACGCTCAGGGCACGGTTGCATTCAAGACCAAGCTCAACTTTCTGACAGCGATCAATCCCACGGCAACGCCCGGAGTGAGCACCAGCTTTGGACCCATCAGCGTCACCGCGGGACCGAGTGTGGCCATTTGCGGGGGCTTTACGCTCTGCGGGGAAATTGAAACACGCATCTGGAAGAAATCAGCCAGCGTGGTGCAGATCGGCTATTACAAGAAGCAGGGCGCCAGCTTCAACGTTTCTTTTGATGTAAGCGCCGCAGCGGATGTGACCGTCGGAGGATTCGACGTGGTCGCGCAGATATACGGGCTTCTCGGCGATGCGGGAAAGCTCGATCCCGCGTGGCTGAAGGCTCATGTGCCGGCTTCGCTGGCGACGGACGTACAGAACGCCTACAAAGCGGCAGTCGAAACAAAGCTTTCCATTGCCATCGACGAAGAGTGCGATACCGCGGTCACTGACCAGGCGGCATTTTCGTGGAACTTCGATCTTGCTGCTCTCGATGCCGCAGGACAGAGCGCGCTGTCCGATCTGCTCAACGGCGATCTCACCGCCCTGCTGAACGGAGCGGCCCTGCCCGCAGGCATCACAAAAGCCGGAAGCATTCTGGATCGAACGACGGACGTCAAACATACCTTCTCGTTCAACTTTCTCGGCCTCTTCGATCACGCTTCGGTCAACGATGCCACGCTCGATATGTCGGCCAAAGTCTCCGAGGACGGGCAGCTCATCCTCACCGATACCGCGCACCTCACGCGCCTGTCGGCAACAGCCACTCCGCTCGATAAAGTCAAAGCCGATCAGTTGCGCAAGGTCTATGTGGAGGATTGCGTTGCAACCATCGGCTATTCGGCTTCCTTTGGCAACTTTGTTCCCACGCTCAAGGTTGGCTATAACTATTTCTCGTACAAGAGCAACGCGCATCAGGCCGATCTGCAGTTATTTGTGGATACTGCCACGCAGCTCGGTGAGACCAACGCCGCGGGCGACTGGGCCGCGACGCTCCAATCCAATTCCGTCAGCCAGGCAGCCTCTTTATTTGCATCGTTGGGCTACGACGGAGTTTCCGGCAGAAATCTCTTTCTCGATGCGGTTCAAAATCCGCGCAGCATCGCGGACTATCAGCAGGTGGGCCGCAAAGCTCTGCTGAATACGTCGGGTCTTGGATTAAGTCCGCAGTTTGTCGCCGGCATGAACAACCCCGTAATGTGGCCGCAGCTTCTCGATGCGGGCTCATCGCAGAATTTCTATCAGATTCTCGGAGTCGATCTGGCCAACCCACCGCAGTGGGCGGTGGGTTCCTTCACATGGACGCTGCATGTTGTCTTCTGGGCATCCGCCATGCACTCCACGGCTCTCGCGCTTCAGTCTGTGCTGCAATATCTCGCGAAAAATCCGGGCATCTATCCGCTGCATGACGCCGGATTTCTGAGCAAACGCAAAACCTTCGCGAGTCAGTTGCAGAGCGCCATTCAAAAAGCGCCATTGTTTGACGATGCGCTGGGACTCATGACGATCTTCGGCGCGGCAACGCCTCTGAGCAAGTCAGTGACGATCACCTACGCAAGCATCACAAAGACCTACGCATAAGCGCAGCAAATAAAAGAGGGCCGTTGGCGTTATGGTGAAAATACGCACGCGGCTCTCGGCTTATACACTGCAATCCATGAAACATCTCCGCCTTCTCATAGGTCTCCTTGTGGGAGCAACCGGAACTCTGGCTCTCCCGGCACAGGTTACAACTGCCCAAGCCGGAGTATTCGTGCATTCCACGCAGATGATCGTCGTTACTACATCCAGTTGGAACGCAGTCGATGGCCGGCTGCAGCGCTTCGAGCGCAACACATCTCATGAGAAATGGGAGCCCGTAGGCAAGCCGATTTCCATCGTGGTTGGCAGGAACGGAATGGGATGGGGTATTGGTCTACTTGCGCCCGCTGCTTCAGGCATTCGTGCCGCCGCCGATCCTGTAAAGAGAGAAGGCGATGGGAGGTCCCCCGCAGGCATCTTCACACTGGGGACCGCATTCGGCTACGCGTCCCAGCCATTGCCGGGACTCAAGCTCCCCTATCTGAGCCTGACGGCGTCGACGGAATGCGTAGATGATGTGCATTCCAAACACTACAACCGCATCGTGGACCGCTCCACAGTCTCTTCCGACTGGAACAGCTCCGAACACATGCGAGACGCAGGGCGCGCGTATCAATGGGGCGTTGTCATTGATCACAACAGCATCGTGAAGGAAGGCGGCGGCCATCCGCCCGTGCCCGCAGGCGGCTCATGTGTCTTCATGCATATCTGGTCAGGCCCAGGCCAGGGCACGGCAGGATGCACCGCCATGCCGCAAAGCGAGCTGGAAGGCGTGCTTCTCTGGCTCGACTCAGCACGCAAGCCGTTGCTCGTACAACTGCCCGCAGCGGACTACGCAAGGCTCAGTCCTGGTTGGGAATTGCCATTGATTTCTGGCCAGCCTCATCGCTGAAAATCGCAGCAATCAGCTAAATATCCAGGTTCTTCACATCCAGCGCATTGTCCTCGATGAACTTGCGCCGCGCCTCAACATCCTCGCCCATCAGCGTGGTAAAGATCGTCTCCGTCTCCGCAATATCCTCAAGCTTCACCTGCAGCAGCGTCCGCTTCTCCGGATCCATCGTCGTCTCCCACAGTTGCGTGGAAGTCATCTCGCCCAGACCCTTGTAGCGCTGCACCTGGTAGTCCTTCTTGCCCTGATCCACGATGTACTCAAAGAGCTCACGCGCCGTCTGCTTCTCCACCGCCTCGCGTGGAATGCGCGAGGCGCGTGCCGCCTTCGGCTCTGTTTGCGCTTCGGCGCCCTCGGCTTCTTCATCTTCCGCAGCGGCTTCTGAAGCCGCACCGCCCTTGCCCGCAAACTCAATCAGGAACGGCGGCTCCATATACTCCTTGATCAGCGAGTACTTCGCCATCATCTGCCGGTACTCCGGGCTTGAAACCAGCGTCCAGTCAATGCAACGCCTCGCCCCCTGCGAATCCGTAAAGCACACCGACCACGTCCTGTGCTCTTCATCCTGCACCGGCTGCGCCAGCTTGATCTGGAACTCCTCGGCGTGCTTCTCCAGCGCCGCATACAGCCCAGCAATCTTCGCCGGAAGCGCATCCCCCTCCGCCGAAAAGTCCGCGCGATGCGTCAACTCCGCACGCGCCAGCAGCTCCACCAGCGCCTCATTGCGGATGCGCTTGTCCACCTTCTCCACAAAACTGAGATACTCGCCCAGCGTGCTCATAAACCGCGTGCGGTCCGCGCCCTCAATCTTCTGCGCGTTCTCCCCATGGCGAATCGTCGTGCCTTCGCTCGCCCGCTTCACCATCACCTTCACAAACTCGCGGTCGTCCTTGATGTACTGCTCAAAGCGCCCCTTCTTGATCTTGTACAGCGGCGGCTGCGCAATATACACGTTGTCGCGCTTGATCAGCTCCGTCATGTGCCGAAAGAAGAACGTCAGCAGCAGCGTGCGAATGTGCGAGCCGTCCACGTCGGCATCGGTCATCAGAATAATCTTGCCGTAGCGCAGCTTCGCCGGGTCAAAATCATCCTTGCCAATGCCCGTGCCCAGCGCCGTAATCATCGCGCGGATTTCCTCATGGCCCAGCATCTTGTCGTAGCGGGCCTTCTCCACGTTCAAAATCTTGCCCTTCAGCGGCAAAATCGCCTGGAACTTCCGGTCGCGGCCCTGCTTGGCCGTGCCGCCTGCGCTCTCACCCTCCACCAGGTACAGCTCGCAGCGGTCCGGATTCCTCTCGCTGCAATCGGCCAGCTTGCCCGGCAACCCGCCGCCATCCAGCGCGCCCTTGCGCCGCGTCAGGTCACGCGCCTTGCGCGCAGCCTCGCGCGCCCGTGCCGCTTCAATCGCCTTGTTGATGATGCGCTTGGCAATCGGCGGATTCTGTTCGAGAAACGCACCCAGCCGCTCATTGACGAAAGCCTGAACAATGCCGGCAATGTCCGAATTCAGCTTGCCCTTTGTCTGACCCTCAAACTGCGGCTGCGAAAGCTTCACGCTCACCACCGCCACCAGGCCCTCGCGAACGTCGTCGCCGCTCAGGCTTTCCTTCATGTCCTTGAAGAGCCCAAGCTGCTGGCCAATCGCATTGATCGTGCGCGTCAGCGCCGAGCGAAATCCGGAAAGGTGCGAGCCGCCATCCACCGTGTTGATGTTGTTCGCAAAGCTGAACAAAGTATCCGAGTAGCTGTCGTTGTACTGCAGCGCAATCTCAATGTCCACGTTATTGCGCAGCGCTTCCATCGTGATCGGCTTTTCATGCAGCACCTGCTTGCCGCGGTTCAGGTGCTTCACAAACTCGGCAATGCCGCCCGCATACCGGAACTCCGTGCGCTTGGCCTCGCCCGTCTTCGCGTCCGCCGTCCGCTCATCGGTCAGCGTAATCTCCAGGCCCTTGTTCAAAAAAGCCAGTTCGCGCAGCCGCTGCGCCAGCGTGTCGTAGTTGTACTCGGTCGCGGTAAAAATCGTCCTGTCGGGCAAAAAGTGAACCTTCGTGCCGCGCTTCTTGCTCGTGCCGCTCTGGCGCAGATCGCTCACCGGATCGCCGCAGCTAAAGTCCATCTCCCAGGTGTGCCCGTCGCGCCAGATTTCTATGTTGAACTCCTGGCTCAGCGCATTCACGCAGCTCACGCCCACGCCATGCAGACCGCCTGAAACCTTGTAAGTCGAGGAGTCGAACTTGCCGCCCGCATGCAGCTTCGTCAGCACCACCTCCACCGCCGACATCCGCTCGCCGTTCGGAAGCGTCTTCATGTCCACCGGAATGCCGCGGCCGTCATCCACCACCGTGATCGAGTTGTCCACGTGGATGATCACTTCGATCTTGGTGGCAAAGCCCGCCAGCGCCTCGTCCACCGAGTTGTCTACCACCTCGTAGACCAGGTGATGCAGGCCCATCTCGCCCGTCGAGCCAATGTACATGGCCGGGCGCAGGCGCACTGCCTCTAAACCTTCCAGAATTTTGATGCTATCGCCGGTATAGCTGCCGGCCGAGCTCTGGGTTGGGTTCGGAACCTGATTTGTATCGGAGGGCAGAGGAGTGCTTTCAGTCGCCATAAAATTCCATCTCGGCATTCGTTCCGGCAGTCCTACCCAACGCCGCTTGCCGACACGCTTTCCGGCGTTGCGGTTTTGGGCTTAATCGCTTGAAAAAACGAGGACTTTTGGACGACTTTGCCTTTATTAATTTTACCATGCTGAAAGGGAAAAATCCGTCATTTTACCCGTGCTTTAAGAGGTAACCAATCACTATCAGGCAGGTCATCTGCATGAGGCCGAAACAAGCCATTCCCAGGATGGAGAAAAGGAGCAGTGCAGCCCAAAAATTATGCTGAGCTGAACAGCACCTAGGTTACCATCTTATAGTAACAAGCAGTTCTTTTCGCACTGCGATTTCCATTTCCATTCAGGAGAATAATCACATGAAACTTGCCATCCGTATCGCCGCTTTGACCGTTGTTCTCGCCGGTGCCGCTGCCGCCTCGGTTTCTTCGTCCACTTCGCATGTTGTCCCCAGCCATCTGGCCGTCTCCGCTGCTATGCCCGGCCCCGTCTGCACACCCAGCCTGCCTACATGCCAGCAGCCGAAAGCCACAGGAAACTAAGCCCTTAGATCTGATCAAGTCCTGCTGTTCCTATAACCCAAACCCGTATCGAATTTTTTGCCAGGAGAATTATTCCAATGAAACTCGCCCTCCGAATTGCCGCTTTGACCGTAGTTCTTGCCGGTGCTGCAGCAGCTTCTGTCTCGTCGTCTTCCTCGCATATTACCCCCAGCCATCAGGCGGTCTCCGCAGCCATGCCCGGTCCCGTCTGCACACCCAGCCTGCCTACTTGCCAAGTGCCAAAAGCAGCCAGAAACTAAGTGTAATCAATCGAGTTCGTAAGCGTTCGAATGGCGCATGTGGGTAACTCGAA
>NZ_JBEKYX010000065.1:0-24202 GCF_049510455.1 Occallatibacter sp.
TTTCTCCTCTTGCTGTGGAGCGATCCCAGCCTGGCCGCTAAAACGAATACGCGGCGAGGGTGGGGTGTCCGAACTTTATACCTTCAGGGGAGATGCCCTAAACGGTGCGGAACCTTCTCCATGCTGCCACAGCCAGCAGAATGATCAGAACCAGCGCTACCAACTGCGTGATCCCAAAGACAGGCGAGGCTTGCGTGGGCGCAAGCGATTTTAGAAATCCGATTTTCTCGAATGATTGCACAATCAGCACAAAAACATTGAGGAACAGCGCAGTTGCAACGGCTGAAACATAGAGTCCGCGCAGCTTTCTGTTCGCGACGGCCACTCCTGCCACCAGGAGGGCAACCAGTGACAGAACGCCAAGAATAATTCCCGGCGTAATGCCCTTGAACGGGAATAGAAATCCTGTCACATCGGTCAAGATATTGGTCACAAAGAAGACGGGAGTCCAGAACGTGTGCTTCTTTCTTCCAATCAGAGTAAACAGCAGCAGGAAACCTGAGAGAATTCCGATCAGGCTGAGCACTACGTGTATGCCGGTATAGAGCCCTGTACTCAGTCCAAGAATCATTCGCAAACTCCTTGCCTTCGTTCTTTATCAGCGATTGAGGGATTTCAGAGTACACGACGCACGCTTGTGGCGCTATGAAAATTTATTTCAGCGAAAAGCAAAACAGCTACACCCAAGGCAGGTGCAGCTGTTTAGACTCAGTGCTTGTTTCCTTATCGCTCTGCTACGGGTTTCCAGTGCGTAGGATATTCGGGGCCAATATATTCTGCGCGCGGACGGATGAGCCGGTTGTCGTCGAGCTGTTCGATGACATGCGCGCTCCAGCCGGCGATGCGGCTGATTGCAAAGATAGGCGTAAACAGATCGATGTTGATGCCAAGTGTGGTGTACGTTGACGCCGAGTAAAAGTCCACATTTGCGTTCAGCTTCTTTTCGCGATTGATGTAAAGCTCAATGGCGCGCGACATATCGAACCACTTCGAATTGCCCGAATCCTTACCGAGCTGTTCGCTCATCCGGCGCAGGTGCGTGGCGCGTGGGTCTTCTGTTTTGTATACGCGGTGTCCGAAGCCAGAGACCTTCTGCCTGGATTCCAGCATCGCTTTTACGTGCTTCACTGGATCTTCGCCAGCCTTGTCTATGGCCTGCAGCAGCCGCATCACCGCTTCATTTGCGCCGCCATGCAGCGGTCCCTTCAACGCACCAATTGCGCCGGTGATTGCGGAGTGAATGTCGGAGAGGGTTGCTGCGATGACGCGGGCTGCGAATGTGGAGGCGTTTAGTTCGTGGTCGGCGTGGAGGATCAGCGCAATGTCTAAAGTTTGAGTGGCAGTTTCGGTGGGCTTGACGCCATTCAGCATCCACAGAAAGTTGGCGGCGTGGGTCAGCGACTTGTCCGCAGGCACAATCTCCAGCCCCTTGCGGATGCGATCGTAGACAGCCACAATCATTGCGATCTGCGCTGTGATTCTGAAGGCCTTGCGCACATTGGCATTGTGCGTGTTGTCCTTTTCGTCAGCATCGTAAAAGCTCAGCGCAGAAACCGCAGTACGAAGCACCTCCATCGGCGTGCCGTTGGAGGGCAGGCTCTTCAGCAGATCAATGATTTTCGGGTCGAGTTCGCGTGCTTCGGCCAATTTTGCGCTGAATTCCTTGAGTTCGCTTTCCTTTGGCAGCCAGCCGTTCCAGAGCAGGAAGGTCGTCTCTTCAAAGGTCGAGCTTTCGGCCAGTTCATGAATATCGATTCCGCGATACGCGAGTACGCCGGCGTCGCCGTCAATCCAGCAGATTCCCGAGTTTGCGGCAACGATGCCTTCCAGACCCTTACCGGCGACTGCAGCGGTGGACATATCTTTTAACTCCTGATAATCAAGTCTGATCTTTCAATCGTCGAAACGTGCCATGGCATCACGCCCGCACCGGCACACGGCGAAAGCTGAAGCAAGAATTCATTTATAAATGAACGGTTCTACCGTTGTCACTGCGGCTTGCTCATCATGCGGGAATCGTTTTGCGCCGCACTAGACGCGGCCTGCGCGATAGCCTCCTTGACACTCCCGGCACAGCCAGTATGCTTAACAGTTCTGGGGATTTTGTACTTTTTCAGGCCATGGAGGCCCGCTTTTGCAGGTTCGCGTCTTTTATCACGACAAATGCTTTGATGGGGCCTGCTCGGCATCGCTGTTTGCGCGCTTCCACCGCGAGTGCGTGGCCGCAGGGGCCACATACGAATACCACGGCCTGGTGCATCGCGCGGGTGCGCTTTTTGACGAAGCGCAATTTACGGGCGATGAGAACGCCATCGTCGATTTCAAATACTCCGCCTCGCCGCATATTACATGGTGGTTCGATCACCACCTTTCGGCTTTTTTGACACCGGAGGATCATCAGAATTTTCTTGCCTGCCAACAGGATCCGGCGTGCTCGCAGCGGAAGTTTTTCGATCCGCATTACACGTCTTGCACGAGCTTTCTGGCGCATATTGGGGAGACCAAGTTCGGATTCGATACGAAGCCGGTTGCGGAGCTGATTCACTGGGCGGATATTGTGGACGGAGCGTTGTACGAGAGCCCGGAGGCGGCTGTTGAGATGGCGGAGCCGGCGATGAAGCTGACGCTGATCATTGAATCGACGCAGGATCCGGAGTTTATTCCGCGGCTGATTCCGCTGCTGACGGAGATGCCGCTAGCGGAGGTTCTGGCGCAGCCGTTTGTGGCGGAGCTGCTGCCGCCGCTGATGGAGCGGCATAAGGCGGCGCTGGAGTTGATCCGGGAGCGGAGCGAGTCGAAGGATGGGGTGATTTTCTTCGACATTACGGATCATCCGCTGGAGGGATTCAACAAGTTCATTCCTTACTATCTGCATCCGGAGGCGGTTTACTCGATTGGGTTGTCGAAGTCGAGCTTCCGGACGAAGGTGGCGGTGGGAACGAATCCGTGGACGAAGAAGGATGGTGCGACGCTGGTGAATCTGGCTGAAATCTGCGAGCGGTATGGCGGCGGAGGTCATGCGCGGGTGGGGGCGATCAGCTTTCCGCCGGACCAGGAAGATGCGGCGCGGGTGGCGGCGGAGGAGATTGTGGCTGAGCTGCGGGCCAGAGGGAATAACTGATCGCTTTCGCAGCAGAGATCAGGGAACAGGGATCAGAAAAGCAAAAGGCCCGAATCCGGTGGGGTTCGGGCCTTGGTTTTTTTCTGCTTATTCTTAGTGTGGCATAAATGGCAGAAATTATGTGCAAACTGGACGAAGTTTTTTAGTCTTTAGAATGAGCGAGTTAAAAAGTATTTTTCGGGAAAAGGGCTTGACAGGATTTCCATAGGCGATCAGAGCAGGGTATCTTCCGGTGCTGGTGGCTCGCCGCCTTTACGGTTCAGGATGCGGCGAAAGGCTTTGTGGTCGGCTTTGTTTTTGCGCTCCAGAAAGAAATCCTCGGTCTGCATGGCGGCAATTTTCTCGGCTGCCGCTACGACGAGGAACTGGTTCATGCTGGTGCCGTCACGATCACTGATCGCCTGGAGCGCAGTTTTGAGCGAAACCGGCAGCCTGAGCGGGAAGGTGGAAATTCTGGTGGTCATGGTTTGATCCTCCTGAGCGCATCTCCGGGGCGTAATACCGGGATGCCGAACCTGGTTTGCGCCTGGCGCAAATGCTTTTCGTTGAAGGTTATGATTGCCGATACTTTGCCGTTAACCGCGGCTTCCAGAACCAGTTCGTCTCCTGGGTCATTGAGTTGCGGGCGCCAGCGGAACCAGGGTTGTACAGGCTCTGCCATTGCAATCAGGCCGTTGACAAACAATGTCGCGTCTTCGAACGAAAGCCCCGAGGCCAATCGATGCTCGGCCTGAAGACACTTGGCTTCGTATTCAAGAGCCAACGCGACAGAGAGCACCATTGTCGCCTTGCCGTCGTCGATGCATCGCAACAGTTCCGCGGATGCCCCGCGTGGGCTGCGCATGGCGGCAATGATTACGTCCGTATCGAGCAGGAGCCGCACAGGGGTTATGATATCACATCGTGGGCGATATTATGATGTGCGGCTGAAGAGGGTTGATCAAATTCCCGGATTTTGGGGACGTTGGTTCAGGATGACACTTTGTTTGTGGGGAGTGGACGGGGGTGCTGTCCCCGGTGTTCGTTTTCTTGTTCGCTTAGAATCTTGGGGCTGGTGGTGGGGGTAGCAGGGCGATGAGTTCCTTGGCGTGGATGTTGCGGCATTCGGAGACGGTGTCGAAGACCATGGTTTGCGGGTCGGCGTCGGAGAAGGGTTTCCAATCGAGGCCGGGCTGCGATGGGTTGCCGGTATAGGCGAAGTTGATCCATGCGCGGGAGACTTTGTCCTGCAGCGCGTAGCCTTCCGGCGCGTCTCCGGTTGCGACGCGGACCTGCGGCTCGGTGAGGTTGTGAAAGACGAAGGCGAGCTCAGAGGTGTGGAAGGATGTGGTGCCGCCGTTGACGGGGTACTCGTAGACGAAGAGATAGTTGTAGGCCGGGGCGCGGCCCGCTTGAGCCTTTGCGGCGAGCGCTCGGGTGTTGGGACGGGCGAAGAAGAGGATGTCCTGCACCTGCTTGCGCGGGAATGAAGTTTTGAATGCGGCGGCGATGGCGTCTTTCTTGTCGCCGAATTCCGTGGTGAGATGTTCGTTGACCTGTTGAGGGTTCCAACTGTTCTTGTCGATGTTTTTTACGTAATTGCTGGACATTTCGCTGAAGACGCTGCCGGACATTTGAGGGATGTCGGATGACCAGTCGCAGAACTGGCGGAGGATGAAGCTGTCGTCCGCGATGACGTTCCAGCCGGCGCGCTGGTTGTTGGCCTGCGCTACAGTGCGCAGGGCTGCCTGGCCCGCGGCGATGAGTTCGGGGTAGGGTATGGTTTTGAGCTTGGCGATGTCGCTGCCGGTGAGGTTGAGATTGGCGAGGGTCTGGGCGGCGATTTGCTGCTGAATCTTGAGGAGCGCGGCGGGGTCCTGATCGGTTAAGACCTCTCCACCGCCGCTTTGCGTGACGACTTTGTGGAAGAGGCCTTTTGCGGAAGGTGTGTGCAGCATGCGCGCGGCTTTGCTGCCGCCGCCGGACTGGCCGAAGAGGGTGACGCTGCCCGGGTCGCCGCCGAATTGGGCGATGTTGGCTTGTACCCACTGGAGTGCGGCGAGGATGTCCGCTGTGCCGGTGTAGCGAGATTGCGCGTATTCGGGACCGTAGGCGGACAGGTCGAGGGTGCCGAGGATGTTGAGGCGGTGGTTGAGACTGACGACGACGACATCGCCGAACTCGCTGAGGTTTTTGCCTTCGTAGGCGTAGGCTTCCATTGCGGAGCCGTTGGTGAATCCGCCGCCGTGGAGCCAGACCATGACGGGCTTTTTGGCGGAGGCTGAGGTGCTTTGAGTCCAGATGTTAAGGACCTGGCAGTGCTCGTCTTCTACCCAGTAACGATGCGGGAAAACGAACTCATCGATGCCAACTCTTGTCATGGGAGGGATGGGGCAGACCGGGCCCCAGCTCTGGGCGCTCTTGATGCTTTGCCAGGGCTGGACGGGTTTGGGAAGCTCGAAGCGCTCCGCTGTGGCGTAGGGAATACCGAGGAAGACGGTGGTTTTGCCGTCGCGGAAGCCGCGGAGCTGGCCGGTCTGGACCTGAACGATGGGTGGGGCGTAGTTGGGCGCGGTGGCGGCTGGTTCCGCGTTAGCTGCTGGGCTGAGGGGCTTTTCTGCTGCGGCTTTTGGCGTGAAGGCGAGGCCGGTTGCGGCTGCTCCCATGAGGGCTGCTCCGGCGCTTAGCAGTTCCCGCCGGTTTACCTTTGTGAAATGCGACGTCTGACTCATATCTCTCCAGAATGGTGGGTCGGATTCCATGCGACGAGGGCATGGTGTCCGCCTCTTTTGAAGAGGCTGCAAGGTGCGTGGCTGCTCAGTTGCGATCGTGAGCGCCTCTTCCAAGGCGGGGTGCCCAGAGTAGCACGGTGGATGGAGTTTGTGCCGATGGCAACACTTGAGACGGGCCGCGCCTGCCGATGGGTGAGCGCGGAGATTTTCATGTGCATGGAAGACTATTCGCTGCGAAGGGCCTGCATGGGGTCCAGGCGGGAGGCTCGCCATGCCGGAATGATGCAGGCAAGGATGGCGGCGGGTTAGAGGCTGGCAACAGGCTTTGCAGATGGGCTGGCAAAAGGCAACAGCAAGAACAACCGCAGATCCTTCGACTTGCTTCGCGCTCACGCGCGAAACTTCGCTCAGGATGACACCTTATTTGTGATTTGTGGGAAACGAGCGGGAATGCTGTCCCAGGTTCCAAAACAGGGACCTGGGGCACCCGAATATTGTGGTGGAACGGACAAAAGCAACTGCAAGAACAACCGCATGTCCTTCGACTTGTTTTGTGGGGTGAGTGAGTTGAAAGAAATATGGCCGCCGTGGTGAATGGCGGCCGTATTCGATTCAGATGAAGAATTAGAAGTCCACTCGCAGGGCGACCTGGCCGGTGCGGTTGCCGGCGTTTTCTGCGGTTTGTGCGGCGCTGAGTACGCCGAAAGTTGATGTTGAATCCCACTGCGTAGCGGGTGGAGCGAAGTTGGTGTGGTTGAGCACATTGGTGAAGGTGGACTCAAAGCGTAACTTCGCGCTTTCTGTTAGCTTGTAGGTTTTGGCTAGGCCGAGACTTACGGCCTTTGTGCCTGGACCTTCAAGGATGCCTACACCGGCGTTTCCGAAGCGGCCTGCGCCGACGGGGGTGGGAGCGAAGGCGGCATGGTTGAAGTACGCTGCGCGTGAGCGGCCTTGTGTGAAGCTGCTCGCAAGCTGGTCTGGCCGCAAGGATGCGCCGCGATTGAAGACGTTGGTGTTGGACTGGTCATAGGTTTGCGGCTGGCCGCTGGGTGTGGCGGGGCAATTGCCGGCTGAGTTGACCGCGACCTGGCAACCGCCGGGGCTGATGCTGGGCGTGAGCCATGGGCCGTTTTCAAGTAGGGTTACCGTATTCAGCTCCCAGCCGCCGAAGAGGGCGTTTTGCCAGCCGCCGTGATTGAGCCATGTGCGGCCCTGGCCGGCTGGGAGTTGGTAGATGCCGCTTGCGAGAAAGCGATTGCGGCGTGTGCCTTCCTGGTTGCCGTAGGTGGAGTGCACGTCAAACCGATTGGCAATGGGCAGCCCGTAGTTGACTTCAGAGGCGAAGGTGGTAGGTGTGTCGCCAAGATTGTCGGCGAGATTTTTGGCCAGGGTATAGTTGGCGTTGAAGTAGAGGCCGTGTGCCATGGTATGCGTAGCTTCGAACTCGAACCCCTGGTAGTTGGCTTCGCCGGCGTTGAAGGTGGAGTAGAGCGTGAACCAGTTGGGATATGGCGCGCGCGGGTCAACGAAGGGGCTTGTGGTGGTGGTTTGATACGGCGTGGTGCTCGCAGGAATCTGGTTGAGATCTTCCGTGATGCTGAGACGGTAGGTATGCATGCCGACGTAGCTGGCGCGGAAGGTGTTGTTCTGGCCGAGCGTGCGCTCGATGGTAAGGTTCCATTGATTCGATTGCGGGTCGCGATAGTTGGGATCGACGCCCTGGTCGAGGCCGCCACCGCCGTATTGCACGGATGTACTGAGAGGTGCGGTGTTGGGGAACTGAATCATGGGCGAGCCGTTGGCGCCGAGCGAGTTGGAGTACGTGTGCAGGTTGGAGGTTGGGTTGCCGCTGTTGTTGAAGGAGAGCGGGCCGAGGTTGGTCATGGTGAAGATGCCGAAGCCTGCGCGAACTACGGTTTTGGTGTCGTTGAATGGACGCCAGGCAAGAGAGAACCGAGGCTGGAAGTTACCGAAATAGGTTTGACGCAGGCCCTGCGGAAGGCCGTCCTGAGATGCGGTGAGATAACGGGTGCAGGGTAGCGAGGTGTTGTTGAGATTGCAGGCGTTGAAGGACTGCTGAAATGCGGTATTGGAGCTGACGATGTTTTGCTTCTGAAGGTATGCGGAGAGCTCGTTGGGAACGACGATGGCGTTGTTGCGCTGATCGAAGTTGGCGAGATTGCCTCCGTCTTCCTGAAAGCTGGGAAGCACCTGCCAGCGCAGGCCGTAGCTGAGTGTGAGGCGGCTGGTGAGCTGGTACTCGTCCTGCGCGTAAAGGCCGTATTGCCACGCCGTTCCGCCTACGTCCGGACTGGAGACAGCAAAGTTGAGCGTGGTGGGCGCGCCGATGAGGAAGTCTCCGAAGGAGCTTGCTGCACAGCTTGTGGTCTGCGCGCCGCTGGTCTGCGGGGGACAGTATGCGCCGGAGAATGTGGGCTGAAAGACGAAGTCGCCGAAATCGTCGGAGGCGTAGACGGGCGCGAAGCTTTCTAGATCGAAGTAGCGCACGCGGCGCACGTCGATGCCGGCTTTGAAGGTGTGCTTGCCCAGGACATAGGTGAGATTGTCAGTGAACTGTGTAGTGAGCGACTGCGTGACGCCCGCCTTGTCGCGGCCGATAGAGTTGAAGCCTGTGCCCGCGCTGAAGTTGAAGGTGGGGAAGGCGTGGGTGGTGGGATGCTGGCTGATGTTGACACCGGTGAGGTCGAGATCGTTCAGTGCAGTCGCGCCTTCAATGGGGAAGTCCACCGAAGTTGTGACGTTGGTGTAGCCGACGCGGAACTCATTCACGAGGTGCTGCGTGATGGAGTAGGTATAGGAGGCGAGCAGGCTGCGATTGTGAACGGAATCCACATCGTTGGGCAGAAGTGGATTGGCAACCTGCTCGGAGATATTTTTGCGGCTGAAGCGGGCGTAGACAGATTGCTTATCGGTAATTGTGCGGTCGATGCGCAGGTCTGCGCCGTCCGTGGTGGAAGGCGTGGACTGGAAGTTGGCGTAGTTGTAGTTGGAGTTGCCGGAAACGTTGGGCAGCGGATAGTACGCAAGCAGAGCATTGGCTGTGGCGCTGATGTTTCCTGTGGGAATGACAGGACCACCGAGCGCAGTGAGGTCGCCGGAGCGTTCAGCCGCTGTGGGCACGAGGAACTGCTGTGCGGTGGCGGTTACGCGACGATTGCCTTCGTAGTCGAAGAAGAAAAATGTCTTGTCGGCGGCGGCTGTGAAGAGATGAGGGATTTCGAGTGGACCGCCAAGCGCGCCACCGAAGGTGTTGAAGCGCTTGGGAGCTTTGCTGCCGAAGCCGTAGGGCGCGGAGTCCAAGGCGTCGTTCTGCAGGTACTCGAAGAGGCTGCCGTGGAATTTGTTGCTGCCGCTTCGGGTGGTGAAGGTTACGTCGCCGACCTGCGAGAACTCAGCGCTGTTGTTGAAGGCGGTGACTTTGACTGCAGCGATACCTTCCTGCGAAGGATAGGCGTCCTGGAGTGCTCCGTTCTGGCGAACGTTGGTGGTGGAGATGCCGTCGACGGAGAAGTTGACCATGGAGGAGCTTGCGCCGTTGAGCGCAATATTGCCCGAGCTATCCTGCTGCACGTTTGCGGAGAGCGAGAGCGAGCCTAGGGGGCTGGTGGTTGTGGCGCGATTATTCAGCGGCAGCTCGGTCATGAGGCTGTTGTCTTTGGAGTCGCCGAGGATGCCGTTTTCGGTATTGATCTGCACGGCGTCCGCACTGACTTCCACGGTGGTGGCCTGCGCGGAGATAGAGAGCGTGATGGGCAGGCGTAACTCCTGGCGTGCCTCGAGCGTTGCGGAAGTCACCACGGCGTCAGCGAAGCCGTCATGATGCACAGTGAGACGGTAGTGACCCGCCTTGATGTTTTCAAAGACAAACTCGCCGGAGTCGCTGGAGATTGCTTGCCGTTCAAAATTCTCATCGAGCGAGTGAATGATGACCGTAGCGCCGGGAATGACGGCGCCTGTGGTGTCCTGTACTGTTCCGCGAATAGAGCCAAATGTGGACTGCGCGACTACGGATGAGACGCAGAAAGAGAGCGCTGCGAGAAGCGCAAAGAGGCGCAAAGCTCCAGCCGATTTTGTTGTAACCGAGACAGCGGCGCGGGCCTTACTGCGCGTGGCGAGGCGCTTGCGAATACGCTGTTTCAGTTCTTGCTTGTGTTTGAGAAGAAGCGCGAGTTTGTAAGCTTCTTCAACTGTCATGCCCCCAAATGGATTCATCGAATTCTCCTTGTACTAATACCAGCGGCTGTTTTCTTGCTTTGCGCCGGTAAGAGAAAATCGATGAAGAATGAGCAAAACCGGCCAGCGCGCAGGCAGATACAGCTCGCACTTCCTATTAGGCTTGCGATGAGCTAAGAAGCCCGTTTGGAGAACCTTTTGATTTTGTAGGAAAGTGATAAGAGTTGCGTTCGGACGATATTTTTCCGTTGTAAAGAGTTGCTAAGAAGGACGTAAGAGCGCAAGATTTCTTCGCGATGCTCGGTTATTTGCGGATTGCCGGTTTTACTTACCTCTCGCCGACGGGACGGGTGAGATAGGTTTTCAGGAAGGATGCGAACTGGATGGCTTTGGGTGGAATCGAAAAGCAACAACAAGAGCAACCACAGATCCTTCGACTCGTTTCGCGCTTACGCGCGTAACTTCGCTCAGGATGAGAACTACATCATAAATAATTGTAAATAAAATAGATAAATTTTATGCATTCTCGATACAAACCCTGCACAGGTACGAAGAATCAAAGACTTGTAGGCAGAATCTACACGGAAACTGCACAGAACGGGATAAAGCGCAGGAGGCGAGCATGGCGTTTATTACCGAGAAAGAGGAGCTGAAGCCGGGCCTGGTTCTCTTCCGGCGCGGCGACGTGGCGCATCGGATGTGGTATTGCCGCATGAAGATGCCGAGGGGCGACCGCTATAAGACGGTTTCGCTTAAAACCTCTGATAGAGAAGCGGCGCGGGAACGCGCCTTCGACCAGGATGCGGATGTTCGATTCCGCATCAAGCATGACGTTCCTGTGTTCAATCGCCCCTTCCGTGACGTGGCGCACGAATATCTGTTGACGCAGGAGGCGCGAGCGAAGCGCGGAGAGATCAGCGCCGCGCGGCCCAAGAAACTCCGTGCCGTCATCGAGGGCACGCTAGACAGGTATGCCGGTTCCACGCAAGTACACCTTATCGGTGACGAGCGCTGGGGCAGCTATCCGGCATGGCGGCGGGAGAACGGCGCGGGGCGCCACCGGCGCAACGGCGTTCGGGAAGTCACAGCCGACGTAGCGCAGTCTTTCGCAGACCACGAATCCGCACGCCGCACCAAGGTTCAGCAGACCCTGGGTATCAGGGTTTTGAAGCCGATTGCCGTCAAGCCGCAGAATGTTCACGCGGTTCCTTTCATCAGCGATTCCACCATCCGCTTTGAGATGTCCATCTTCGGCGCGATCATGAACTATGCGGTGAAGAAACGCTATGTTCCCGCGAGCCAGCGTTTCGACGAGCGCCCGAAGCTCAAGACGATGCGGCGGGACGAATTCACGCTGGAGGAATACCGCAAGCTCCACACGGTAGGCCGCAAGTGGATTGGCGAGGCCGACAAGCCTTCGAGCGTCTGGTATCGGACTGTTACCTACAACATGATTTTGATTGCCTGTAATACCGGCATGAGGCCAGCGGAGATGAAGAATCTCCGCTGGCGTGACATCATGCCCGCAAAAGATCGCGAGGGGCGAGAGATCGTTGTGTTGTTCGTGCAGGGCAAGGGCAAGTCGCGCAAGCTGGTAGCTCCCAGGAGCGTCGGAGATTATTTGGAACGCCTTCGCGCAATCTCCAAAGCCACGGCACCAGACGACAGAGTATTTACCAACATCACAGGCAAGCCCGCAAAGACTCTTTACAGCAGCCTGATTGCCGATCTTCTGAACGAAGCGAAGCTGCGCGAGGGCACACAGGGCGTGCCCCGCTCGACCTATTGCTTCCGGCACACGTATGCGACGCTCCGCTTGCAGGAAGGCGTGGACGTGTATTTTCTTGCTGAACAGATGGGAACATCGGTCCACATGATCGAAAGCCACTACGGACACGTGAACACCATCAAGCACGCCGACCGCGTGTTGCAGGGCATGGCGGGATGGGAGTTGCCGCACTCGGAACTGGACGTTGCCAGGGCTAAAGCGTCGAAGGCGGCGGAGACGCACGATAAATCCAAACGAGGGCAGCACCGCAGGACAGGCTGACCGTGGAATCTCCCGAAGCCGTCTTTGGCCGGAGCCGCTAGCGTAGGCTGGCGTAGGGAGTTCGATATTCAAATTCCTCTTCGGATATTGGTTCTGATTTGCCGCTGCCCCGCCGGGGCGTTCTTCGCGGCAAATCTCCGCGCACGAGCCGCCGCTGGCGGCTGTTCTTAGTGCGCACCTCATTGTCTGATACATATCAACCCGAGAAATCCAATACTGGTCGTAAATTTCCGTACGGTTGAGCGTATTCCCGTTACTGTTGACGCCCTCTGTAATCAGCATCATCCGGGTGCCTCTAAGCCCTTGCTGTTGAGAACCCGAGACACCACAACAGCTGGGGCTTCAACAAAGAGGTATATTCTTGGGCAAATGTCTCGTAGACTTGTCCGTTTCAGCAGATAAGGAACTTTCATTTCCAGGCCTTCAGTTGTTTTCACCGGCTTCCATATATGGGTACCGCAGAAGCTCAAGAGATTTTCGAAGCGAGCCTGGAGTCGATTCGGCAACGGTATCGATTTGTCGTAGAGGATTATGTGGTGATGCTAGAGCGCGTCCATACTGGGTGAGCGAGCCGCAAATGGGATTTCTGGTAAAGAGCGTGCAAGCGTTAAAGCTAAACGGTAGAATCGGCCCCATTGACGGTATTTGCTACCGTATTCTGCCAAGCGAAGCGATGGACTGGGCATGGAGGGGCCAGTCCAAATTCTTTCGAGCCAGAGTTTCCTAAAAGTGTGATTCTGGGTAGACTACTGCTAAACTCCGGGGCCTTCACAGGAGTCTTCAAATGGCAGTTCTTATCCTCAATGGCGAGATGAATCTTGACCAGCTACTAGCCGCGCTGAGCCAAAAACAGTCACAAATCTACTTTATGCAGGTCGGCGCATTCGATGGAGTTACAAACGACCATCTCCACCGCGAAGTCCGCAAATTCTCTCTTTCCGGGGTCGCTATTGAGCCGCAGAAGGACGCCTTCAAACTGCTCCAGAAAAACTATTCTGATCTAGCAGCAACGATGACGTTCTTCAATGTGGCAATTGCCGAACGAGATGGGTACAAACCATTTCATTTCGTCGACAATGCCCCTGCAGAGCCGGTTTGGCTCCCTCAATTGGCCAGTTTCCGCAGGGATGTCATATTAAGGCATAGTGATGCAGTCCAAGATCTTGACGCCTTGATTCGATCAGTCAATATTGAGTGTTGGAGTTTCGAGACCCTGTTTCGCAAGCTCAACCGCACAACAGTCGATTTGCTTTATATTGACGCGGAGGGCTACGATGGCAAATTGATCTGGTCATTCGATGTGCCCCGCCGCATGCCTTCAATCATAGTTTTCGAGCATAAACACCTCATGGCGCCTGAATACCTTCAGGTGTTACAGATGCTTACAGGTTGTGGATATTCGATCGGCTTGTCTCGAAAGAACATTCATGACACTATTGCATCTCGAGTCTTCCGTTAATGGACTCGACCGTCAACGAACAACCATAAACGACCTTCGAGGGCCAAATTGGAGGTATAGAAGGATGCAGGCTGAAGTTTTCGCTGAATATGACGCGACCCGCCATCTGTCTAAACAGACATTTCATTCTTGCTGTTATGCACCCTACACTTCCTTATATTTCGATACGGCCGGCAACGTGCGCGCATGTTGTCACAACTACACGCACCGTCTAGGAAATGTTAAGGAACGGACTTTAGATGAGATCTGGCAAGGACAGCCGCTGAGAACGCTACAAACAGCGGTATATAAAGATGATCTTTCCTATGGCTGCGATTATTGTGAATGGCAACTTACAACGAGAGCCTTTCACAGACTTCCAGCCCGCAAGTGGGATTCACTAATTGCAGAATCGGCCGAGCCACGCTGGCCCAAAATGATGGAATTTTCCATCAGTAATACGTGCAATCTGGAATGCATCATGTGCGACGGGAATCATTCTTCTGCGATCCGGGCAAATCGCGAGCACTGCGATCCACTTGAAAACGCTTATGACGAAGGTTTCTTTCAGCAATTGCGAGCTTATTTGCCGCACCTCGAGCGCTGCAAATTTCTTGGAGGAGAACCATTCCTCCAGGAGAACTGCTATCGGATCTGGTCTCTGATTCGCGAAGAGCATGCCTCCCTCCCGTGCCATGCCACCACAAACGGCACGGTCTGGAACGCACGCGTCGAAAAGACTCTAAACGCCGTTGCCTTCGGTATTGCGGTATCCATTGATGGCTATACAAAAAAGACTATCGAGGCTGTTCGTGTGCATGCCAGGTACGAATATTTGATTGCTAACATCCTGCGATTGCGCGATTACACCCGCTCCAGGGGAACGTCTTTCAGTTTGACCTTTTGTCTAATGAGACAGAACTGGCACGAATTCGGTCGATTGTGCCTTTTTGCTGATCACTTGGACTGTGATGTAGGCGTGAATCTTGTGAGGCGTCCCGCTCAGATGAGCCTTTATGCTCTTCCAACCGACGAGATCGGCGTCATTCTAAGAGCAATGGAGGAGGAGACCATTGTACTTGAGCCGCAGTTGGGGCGAAACCGAGGTGTATGGCTAGGTGAACTTTCCCGCCTTCGGGCACATATGACAAGTAGTCGCATCGTGCCGGATCTGGTGCATATAGCAGGAGTCGACCCAACTGTTAGTGCCTGAGCATGGACATACTACTGAAGTCAGATCTAGAGTTTGGCGTGAGATGTTGGCAGACTGCGTGGTCAGACGATCGCGGTTCCGAGTCATGATCGAATCCTCTCCAAGGTGTTTGAATGAAGATTAATCTCGTTACGGTAGTAGGTGCATACACCGAAACTTTGGAACAGATGTTACGCCATTATCGCGATTTGGGCATCACGTCGCTCTCAGTACACATCAATGCCGATTCGCTTGACGACGAACTCGTTGCTAGGGTTCGAAAACTTTCAAGTTCTCTCGAAGCGGACATTGCCTCAGTTAATGTGGTGCCATGGTCCGAAGCAATTAATCCAATTCTTTATGCAATGACCCGGTCTGAAGCTCCCGAAGAATGGTTCGTACTTGCCGACGCAGATGAATTTCAGGTTTACCCAGATGCCCTAAGTGATGTCCTCGATTATTGTAATCGCAGCGGCTATGACTTCGTCGAAGGGTGTTTTGTAGACAGAATTGCGTCCAATGGGACATTGAAGGAGGTAGATTCTAGAGAGGATTTATGGAATCAGTTTCCACTTGGCGGTTGCATTTCCGGACCTTTATTAGGAGCAGTAATTAACAAGATAGTTGCCGCGAAGGGATATGTTCAAGTTGGTCGTGGCCAGCATCATGCACGCTCCGGAGTTGGCTGTCCTGTGTCGCAGTTGTATGTCCCCGTTCATCATTTCAAATGGACCTCCGGTTTACCTGCACGTCTAGAGGAACGCATACGATTATATAAACGACTTGGTGAGGGTCTGTGGCGCGAGAGTGAACGTTTCCTGAACTATTACGCTGCGGAGCAGCGGATCCAGATAGAGGACGAACGTTTTTTTTTAGCTCTATGTGAACCCGAGTATCCATTCTGGAGTCGATTGCGAGAATGGAGAATCGCATCTTCTTTTTTTCGAGTTTGGTAATTCGACATCATTCCATCCACACCCTAAGGACTCGAACCCGAAAATGCTTCTAGTCACGAAGCATTCTACCTTACAACCACACCTGTATCAGTTCGCTTGATCTCTTCGGTGCAATCACGGACCCGGTCACTTTCACCCATCTTCCCATAACATGCAGCGATACCTGCAACCGTTCGGATGTAATGGTATCGTGCCTTCGTTCCCCTGAACTGGAGTCGATAGAGTGCATAACGAAACTGTCTCAGTGCATTTCGGATATCTCCTCGTTCCAGAAAGGATTCCGCAAGAATGATTTGTTCAAAGCCTGATGGATCTCTAACAGGAAAGGCATTTTCGGGTAGATCAACTCCTGAAACATCTGGCTGATCGGCTTTCGGCCATGCAGAAAATATCTGTGATAGCGCTATATTTAGCGCTGTTTCTAATCTAAAGGGAGAGAAATATTCATCGACATGTTTTCTGCTTGCTGCAGATGCGCCAGTCCACCAGACATCATTGTTATAGCAATCGAAGATACCTGCGGCGAAGTCCTGGGCGTCAGGCTGCACAGCCATAACAAAATCAGAAACATTACCAAGCGCCTGGGCGCCAATTGAGGTAGTGACTATGGGCAGTCCATAAGACATCGCCAAAACATTTTTTGTCGCAATTCCAGATCCGATCCGGACGGGCGATATGAACAGGCGATGGCGATGAAATATTGAACCCACATCCGGCACGTGTCCGATGCAGCTTGTGTTCTTCCCGAGACAATTACCAACCCGCTCTGCATTGTTGCCAGCTACACACAACTGCATCTCAGGATAGCGTCCCAAGATTATCGGCCATGTCTCCTCCGCGAACCATCCTATAGCATCTCGCCCAGCAAAGTTGTCATAATCGGCGAGAAACAGAAGCCCTTTGCGAGAATCAAAGTCAGGTCCCGGCGGTTGCAAGTCAGCAGAAAAAGGAACACAAAATGCGCGGCATCCAGGAGCAAGGGTGCGCACATACTTTGCTTCTTCTTCTGAAATCGTCAATACTGCGTCAGCCTTCCGATAGTACATAGCTTCGCGTTCAGAAAAATCGGCTGCAAACTCGTGTTGAGAAAAAGACCCCTCAACTGCCGCAACCAGCTCCTGCCGATATCCCTGTCGATCATCGGTCAACACAGCTATCCGAGTCGATGGAGAATAGGTTCTGATGAAAGCTAGGAAATCATCCGGAATCGTGACATGTCTCCAAAACCATAACGGGAGAATCGCTAGGTCGTAGCGTCGTCTTAGAATTCTTTGAAACTGTGGCTCTGTCCCTCCAAACCAAAATAGATGAGCTTCCGGATCTTCTCGTTCCGCACCGACCTCGAGATGAATGCAGTTCTCTCTCAAATAGTTGCAGTAGTGGGGCTCGAAGGTAGGAAATCTCGCGAGAAGGGTAACGTCATGGCCGGCCTTGCGCAGCAGTTTGAGGATTCCGAACAAACGTAAATCACAGCCGGACTTATCTGGACGCGGTACCGATTCATGGATATACAAAATATTCATTCAGTGTGCGCGCCCCTTTTCAAGAAGATAAGAATCGATGCATCTGCTCGTCTAGCTAATTCAGTAAACGAAGTGACGCTTGGTACCAGCCTGATTCGTCATGCTGAATTATCTCGCGAAAGATCATGTTGTGTTGCTCAGCAACACTAGATTTCAGAAACCGAAGACAGTGCAGCGCAAACATCTTATTTCTCCAGTCATCCCCCGTGGCTAGCGTTCCGAAACAGGGGACTCGAAGAAAAGAAGACTCTGTAGATATTGGCTTGAACGAAAACGAATCCGCTCGTTCGGAGCGCCAGGAGCCGACATTAGCTTCTTGCCCGAGGAGTGTAACGGAAAAATCGGCGGCTACTTCGTTTAAGCATGCCTGATCGGAATATTTCCATGGAGCAGATTGGTAGGCACTTCGCCATGATTCGTGAAATCTTGGACTGCGCGTCAGCACAAATCCAGAGTTGAAATAGCCATAGTAGGGAGAGAGTTCTCGAATTTTCCATGGAAAATGATTCGGGGAGAGAACGAGTTCAGTTTTATGATCCAACATCCCCGGAAGACAGGGCGCAGTAAAGATCAGATCTGAATTGAGGAATGCCACAACATTTTGATCTTCGCTTGCCCATGCGTCAGCTATGGCATTCATCTTTTCTCTCAGCACCTTCCGCGATTGAGACAGTACGGGCTTATCCCAAAGTTCACAGAATGACACCGCAGTTGTATCGGAATGAGTCCGTATCAGGCTTTCAGTAGCTCTATCGCAACGCACAAACCAGCGATAAGGCTCCGGGTGGAACTTTGCAAACGAATATCGCAGAATCAGATATTCTTTGAAGGTTGATGTGGTCACTACAGTTGCAAGAGAAATCCCAGAAGGCATGTACTCTCCTATAAATCAACAATTCTCCGGCAAAAGGAATCGAAGGATCGCCTCTCTGGTAGGCACTTCTCGAGAAGCAAGCTAGTACCATGAAGTAGGTTGGTAAACGGACAATTATTCACCGTCGAGATAGCGATATGGTCCATCAAATTGCGTTGGCATCGGTCGTAACAAGCTCTTTTATGGAAGAGTTTCTGCTGTTGAAGTTTTCATGCGAACTCCTCCATCATCAACAATTCCAATGGTATGTCAGATGTGATGAGGCTTCGGCAGCTCTTCTGTCCAAGGAAGCGAATATAACGGCCACACCCTTCTGTTCTTCTAGCCTAACCAGAAATAGTCCGGGAGAGAAAGAGTTCAACCGTATCGCGCTCCAGAAAGCCGAATCTATTGCCGATGCATGGAATGCGGGTTTGTGCACCAGTGTCGCGTTTCTCGACGCAGACCTGATCGTTACTTCAGCTTTCCTGTCAGATTTTGAAATGTTCGATACAGATCTCATACTCACCCCGAATCATCACGCGCCTGGCAACGAAGTTTTTGAGCCTTTTCACGGATTCTTTAATTCCGGGTTTGTCCTAACGAAGAATTGCAAGTTCCATGAAAAATGGAAGGCGCACCTGAGTTCAAGAAGCTGGCAATTTTCGGATCAAGTATGCTTCAACGACCTCTGTGCAGAGTTTTCTGTGACCCAGCTCACTTCCTTGGCAAACATTGGGTTCTGGCACTCTCGCAATGCTCGAATTTTTAACTTCGAGCCTATTCCACCGAATTGTTGCTTGCTGCATGCACACTGTTTTCATCCCATCACAGATGGGCGTGGATGGGTGGATAGAATGTTCGCCTTTCACTGTCTCCGATTTCTCCACACCTCGACTAAACCTGAGCATCATCTCCTCGTGAAAGAAATCCTTCAGAAAGACAAGTCTGGCTGGTTTTCTGCTTCGTTATCCTTAAGTTAATAGCACATTGATTTTGGAACGATCATAGGATCATAACCCAGCGTTCGTATGTAGAGCTAAACTCCCACATGCTAAGGGTACATCCTTCGTTGGAGCCACAATACTGTCATATATACCCTAAATTTCGATCCCCCATTCGCATACCTTGTGCCTGGTAATTGCTTCCTCGGCTTGCTCGTCGATTTTTCGACGAACAGTGCTTAAATAAGCGAAAGTCGAATGTGTCTTTGTGCGGGCCCTGCTACGTTCGAGAGGCTAAAGGATTACTGTATCCAGTAGCTTCGTCAAAAAGGTCTCGGTAGCGGCGAGCCATTGCAACCATGCTGAAGTGCGATCGGGCGCGTTCCCGTCCCGCGCAGCCCATGCGCTTGGCGACAAGGGGATTGCAAAGCAAATAAACGAGTCGTTCGGCAATTCCCTCTAAATCTGTTTCAGGCAATAAAAACCCCGTTTCACCGTCCATTACTTGATCCTGTGTCCCGCCGTCTGGATTTGCCACAACAGGGAGACCTGCTGCCATCGCTTCCAATGAAGCGTTGGGACAGCCCTGAAAATAAGAGAGCATAAGAAAGACACGAAACTCTGGAAGTGCACGACTGGGTTCTACCCTTGAGCCCACAAAGAATACGGTTCCGTCAAGGCGGAGTTTACGGTGTACCACCTCAACATCTTGCCAATATTCAAGATTTTTCGCGCCCTCGACCTTTCCAATAAAAGTCAGAGTGAATTGGGGGACAACTTTGCGAACCATTTCAGCTACCTGTAATTGTTCAATGATCAATTTTGCGGGCACGAGGCGCCCCGAAGACACAACAGCATATTCAGGGTTTGCTTCAACAGGACGCGCATATGGCGTCATCGCCTTGGGAGTAGAGACCTCGAAACTAGGCACCCCGTTGGGTATGACTGACGTCTTTGTGGCAAAATCGCCGTATCGCTGTGGAATTTGGCCGTAAGTATATTTTGAGACGAATTTATCGATCCTCGCAAAATATTGTTCCGGTGACCAAGCGATCCGCTGAAAAAATGGAATGGCATTGTCTAACTCCCTGAAAAGATGCGGACCGGGACTGACGTCTAAGAATCGAACATTCCTAAAACAAAGAATTTTCGATAGCATCGCTTTGAAACGGACTCCCGCATGCCAAAAACAAATAGCAGTAATCCGATGAGAGTCTATATATGACAGAAGCGCATCCAGCTGATCGCAGAGCGCAGGAATCTTCTGAAGACTAAAGCAGTCGACTCCTCGCTCTTCCAGGCTCAGAACGTAATCCTCTCGATGAGCGGCTTGTTCAACGCAGACGCTAACTGGATACGGGCAGTGTATCTCGTTCAACAAGTTAACTAGAGAACGCTGTGCACCACCTTGATCTAAATTGCAGGTTATGAACAAGAGCGCCGGTTTGCGAGCAGCAGCCCCCAGTTCTGTGCCATAGGTAGCGAGCATGCTCCACAAACGCGGTATAAGATTCTTCGGATGAAGGCGCGGTAAAGGGGCTTGACGGGACTCCGTCGCAGCAACTCGAATTTTGGCCGCGAACGATTCAACTGCGGCATTTCGATCGAGAAATGTAATTCCTTCCCCTCTCAATTCTTGTTGGCCGCCCACATTCGTAAGCACCATGGGAAGGCCAGTCTGTTTGGCTTCCATTGAAGCAATGCTCAAGCCCTCGAATTGACTAGTATTGAGAAAACAATCGAAAGCGGCATAATAGGGGCGTGGGTCTGTACAGGAGTCAACGAAAATTACGCTTCGCTTCAATCCGAGCGAATTTGCTAATGCTTTAACACCTTGAAAGTAAAAGAAATTTGGATCGTTCTCATCCGGAGTCGGAGCAAGTATCATTAGGCGCGCATCAATATCATCTTGAAGAGCTTTTATAATCCGAAGAGCAAGCTCGTAGCGCTTTTGAGGCTTAAATTTGCCAACCATCCCAATTAAGACCGAATCTCCTATTTTGTGAATTGATCGGATGCGGGTTCTATCTATTTTCAACTTGTCTTTGTCATAATCGCGCTGTAGTTCATGTCGCACGACATGGGTTGGTAGATTCGGGAGATCTCGCCTGACTTCGATAGCAACGCTGCTCGACACCGCAGTTGCCCACGGTATAACACCACTTATTGAGCGGGGCTGAAAGAGCCATGCCGGAGAATGGTTGTGAATCACGGGAAGCACAGTTACGCCATAGCGACTGAGCTGAAGGATCTCGTCAGCGTTTAGCAAATGTGCGTAGGCAACGGGGGAGGCCTTCTGCGTTAATTGCCAAGCAATGAATCGCAGCCGCTGCGATTCAGGCAAGTGGTGAAGACGATGCACTGCAATCTGCACGCTTTGTGGGATCCGATATTCGATTCGTCCGCGCCTGAGCAAAAACAGGTTGATCTGGCCTTCGGACACTGGACTTGTCCGCGCGAGGGAGATGAGCAGTTCTAGAACAATGCGTTCGGCCCCACCTAGGGAAAGATTGGGGCATATGAGGTTTAGTCCCACCGAGGGGGTAGCGGTGATAAAGCGTGGCTGACGACTCGAAGGTGCCGATAGCGGAAGATCCAGAATCGGAACACCTGTAGCGCACTCTATGTTCATAAGGCTTGCGTCACCTTTCTCGGTAAGAGACAGTTCAGTTATGATTTGGATTTCAAAACAAAGCCGATATTGTCCATACATCCCCAGTCTTCATAGGAACAAACATCCTGTGCAATCATCCCGTCCTTTCCGTGCACGCAAAGGCGAGAAACGAAATCTGGGAACGCTGAGCTGGCCTTGACATCATGAGAAACAAGCATTCCACCTGGTCTCAACCGATCCCAAAAGGCACGATATTCCCAAGACTGATGATTCCATGTATGGGTACTGTCGTGGAGGTACATGTCGTATTGCTTAGCAAGCAGTGCGTCCGAGACTAACTCGCGAACATCTCCGAATAGTTGGAATACACCCGGGCGGAGGCTCTCCGGAATGAGACAGCCAGTGAAGGACTCACGACGTCGAGTGATGGTCACAATAGAAGCATCGTCGAGTCTCATGTCCATTTGAGCTTTTCGCAGAACCGCTGTGGACATTCCGAACCCGGATCCGATCTCAATGATCGTGGAGGATCGATGAAATTTTACTAGCGCATAAAGAATTGCTGCATCCATAAGGCCCATTGCAGAATGCGTCGTGACACGGGCTCTTTCCATGGCAAGTTCCTTCATGAATTTACTGGAGAGGCATTCCTGAGCCTCAGTCCAAATCCGCTTCCAATCGTGGTTCCGCAGCATGTCAGGCTCCAAAGACGGACCTAATCAAAATGTCATTTATCTGTATGACTACAGCGTAAGGAGCATAGCCCACCCTTCTCAAAACGTGCAAGAAGGATAAACGATGGTTGGACGCTTAACTATTCAGCGCGGAGTTGACATCTTACATCGCAAAATTCGGATTACAGCGATTAATCCAGTGTGAGTTTGACGCGGGAAGAGTGGCGACGATATCGCGGACCATCACGTAGCTTGCCTTAACATAGCCAACAATCACAAACATCGCATATTCAAAGCATGGCTCCAGCATCAGATTGAAATCTCTCAATTACGGATTTTTGCATGGTGCATCTCCGATGCGTCCAGAACTTTACTCAGCTTTTCTCCGAATGTTCGTAGCATGATCGTGAATTTTGAATGAATGGAAATCTGCACAAATCAGCCCCGCTGACGTAATATTCAGTCAACCTCGAATCGACGGTTAACTCAAGGCTAGATGATCATAGGAGACATTGGGAATGGAGGCCGTGTGGTTTATAACCGCGTATTTTAACCCGGCTCGATTTCAGACAAAGTTTCACAACTACTGTATTTTTCGCGGAGAACTAGAAAGAATGGGGGCGAATCTCCTAACAGTGGAGTGCGCACTGCCTGATCAAGCATTCGAGATCCCGCCGGGGCGAGGTGTCTTGCATGTACGTTCCGCTGCGGTTCTTTGGCAAAAGGAGCGCCTTCTGAATATCGCCCTCGATGCCGTTTCAAATACATGTCGTTTTGTAGCGTGGGTCGATTGTGATTTGATTTTCTTGAATCACAACTTGATCAAAGATATCGTTCACAGCCTCGAGGAATACGCCGTCACACAAATTTTTGATGGCATGATTAGACTGCCACGCGGCTGCCTAGAACCTTCGAATGGCGAGCAGCCGTCTGAGAGCTTCATGGGAGGGCTTCTCGATTCCCTTTCACGCCCGTTGAAGGCAAGAGTCGGACATCCAGGCTTTGCTTGGGCAGCTCGGCGAGAGATTCTCGAAGCCTGCAACGGATTCTATGATGCTTGTATCATTGGGGGCGCCGATAGGGTCATGGCGCATGCATTTCTGGGCGACTACCATGCGCCCGTGGTATCAAGAATTGCAATTGGTCCTATAGCTCCACACTACTTGGAATGGGCTCGAGGGACATATCGGGTCGTGCATGGCAGCATGTCTGTTGTTCGTGGTACCGTGCTGCACCTGTGGCACGGAGAGTCTGGAAATCGGCTCTATTTTGAGAGACATATCTCGGTTGCCGACCTTGGCTTCAATCCGTATGAGGATTTGATTAAGAACTATTGGGGCTGTTGGGAATGGGCCTCCAGCAAGCCCAAGCTGCAAGATTGGATCCACGCATATTTCACCGCGAGACATGAAGACGGGTGAGAGCAAGAGCTAAGTTCGCCATTGAAAGGCGTTTTCAACTCAACTGGCATATCAACCGATTTTGCTCTGCATTTGCTTTCCACCATAGACTCAATTTCAGATGATCACTAGAGCGAGTTCGGCGTGGAGAAGACAACGGCGATAGCCCACTCGGCGAAACCATCCGTAATGAGCACGAGTATGTTATCTATGCACGGGAGTTCGGTTTTAACAAGCAGCCCACGTCGAGATCTTGGACGAGTACGACAACTAGCCTTGGCGAAGCCGGAACCGGCTAGATGAAATATTGATAAATCCAACGCCTCCGAATATTGACATGAAAGCAGGGCTTCTACTAATGTGAAGGCCCACGAAGAAAACAGCCACGCAAGGCCGGCTAATCCAGCATTGTTGAGGAGGACGGATGCGAGCCAGTGTGATTGTTGGTGCCCATAATGAGGGCGAGCGCCTTTGGAAGACAGTGGATTCGATTTTCGACAGCAGTCCACGTCTCGACTTCGAACTGATCGTG
>NZ_JBEKYX010000066.1:0-22689 GCF_049510455.1 Occallatibacter sp.
CTCCTCGTAAGGCCAATAGCCTATCAGAGTAGACACCAACACAGACACCAAGAAGGTAAAGCCTTTATTTTCTTAGTGACTGTTAGAAGGCAGCGCTCTAACCAACTGAGCTACGTCCCCACTGGACTGCCGCATTTTTTAGTCTCAAAACCGATTCGTGATGAAGCCGGGAGACGTTGGATGCAGAGTGTGGGTGGTCTGCAATGAGTTTCTCCACGAAGGAAATTCTCATTGCCGCAACATGAACAAGTGTATCAGAAAGAGCTTCGCCCGTGCGGCGCAGAAAGATGGAGTTCTCCGCACTTTTTACGCTGCAATCCGGCTACGCCGACCACGCTGTGGTGCGACTGGAGCGGTTGCCGGAGATGAAGCCCATGTCCGCGGAAATACCGCGCACACACTGCAGAAGATGATTGGCAATTGCCGGCAGTTTCTGGGCAGTAACGCGGAAGGATGGACCCGAAACGCTGACCGCAGCCACAGGCTGGCGCTGCGCATCCAGCACTGGCACAGCAATGCAGCGCAACCCCTCTTCCAACTCCTCGTCATCGACTGCGTAGCCGCGGCGGCGTGTCTTTTCAATCTCCGCGCGCAGAGCCTCCGGCGTGGCAATGGTCCGATGCGTAAAGCGCTCAAAGCGGGTGCGCCGAATCACCTCGGCAATGCGCTCCTCCGGCAAAAAGGCCAGAATCGCCTTCCCCACCGAGGTGCAATGCACAGGATTACTGGCTCCGATGCGCGTAATCATGCGCACGGAACGCCCCGGCTCAATCTTGTCGATATAAATCACATGCGCCTGCTCCAGAATGCAGAGGTGTGCGGTCTCCTCTGTCTCCGTGACAAGACGGCGCAGATGTGGCTGCGCCCGGTCCCGCAGATCGTATTGCTCGATGGCCCGGTTCCCGAAATCGAAGAGCCGCAGGCCCAGCCGGAACTTGCCGTTACCCGTGCGCTCCACCATGTGGTGCCGCTCCAGAACCATAAGGAACCGATGCGCCGTGCTTTTGTGAAGCTGCAGCGAGGAGGCAACTTGCGCCAGCCCGAGGGGCGTGTCACTCTCGCCAAGAAGATCGAGGACGGCAAATGCCCGGTCAAGAGCCTGGACCTTGTATGTGCCGTGGGGAAGTGCGTCTCGCATTCTGAACTCCCGTTTCGCCTAATGAATAAATATAGTTTTCCAAATGAAACCGGCGGGTGTCAATAAGACGGCAGTTTCACGCCGAATTCGACGTTCTGTGGTTTTTTCTGGGATGAACAGGTGCTTCGGGTACCCAATCTGCCGGAATCAGGCTTCGACCTTGTCACCTTCCCCTGGAGCCAGAAAAAGATTGGCCTCAAGGCCATGTTGGCGCGTGTAAAGGTCGTAGTAGCGGCCGCCGAGCGCATACAGCTCGTCATGATTGCCGTGCTCCACAATCCTTCCCTGCTCCACGACAAGGATTTGATCGGCACGGCGGATGGTGGAGAGCCGGTGCGCAATGACGAAGGTTGTCCGGCCCTCCATCAGGCGAGCCAGCCCGGACTGAATCATCGCCTCCGACTCGGAATCGAGCGAGCTGGTGGCCTCATCCAGAATCAGGATGCGCGGCTCGGCCAGGAGCGCGCGAGCGATCGATAACCGCTGCCGCTGCCCACCGGAGAGCTTCACTCCGCGCTCGCCCACAATGGTGTCATAGCCCTCCGGGAAGCGCTCAGCGAACTCATCTACGCGCGCCGTTCGGCAAGCTGCCAGGAACTGCTCCTCCGATGCCTCGGGATGGGAAAACATGATGTTCTCGCGAATGGAGCCATCGAACAAAAACGAATCCTGGAGAACCACACCAAGCTGCGATCGAAATGTGTTGAGGTCAACTTTGGATAAGTCGTAGCCATCCACCAAAACCTTGCCGGCAGAAGGTGTATGAAAGGCGCAGAGAAGGCTGATGATGGTGGATTTTCCAGAGCCGGAGGAACCAACCAGTGCTGTGACCGTTCCCGGCTCCGCAGTAAAGCCGATGCCGTGAAGAACAGGCTTTTCAGGATCGTAAGAGAACTCGACGTTTTCATAGCGCACGCTGCCTTCAATGGGCGGCATCTTTTCCGTGCGCTCCGGGGACTGGTTCTCCTCAAGCTCCGACATAATCTCATTCGTGCGGTCAAGCCCGGCAAACGCTTCTGTAAGCTGTGTTCCGATGCTCGTGATCTGGATCATAGGAGCGACCATGAACACAAGGAACATGTTGTATTGGAAATAGTCGCCGGTGGTCCACTGGCCATGGATGACCGCGTGGCCGCCGAGCCACATCACCACGCCCGAGACAAGGCCCATCATTGTGGTAGAGGCAGACGACATGACGCTGGTGAGCGTCAGCGACTTCATCACGTTCTGCAGCAGGCGATCCACGCCTCCGGCAAAGACTTCGTGCTCGCGCGCCTCCGCGTGGTAACCCTTGATCACGCGCACGCCGCCAAGCGATTCCGTAAGCCTGCCGGTCACTTCGGCATTGATCTTGCCGCGCTCGCGAAAGATAGGGCGGATGGTCTTGAAAGCGTACTGCAGGATGAAAACAAAAACGCCCAGCGCGGCGAAAACAGTCAGCGTAACAGTGGGGCTTTTGTGAAGCAGGAAGACGAACGCGAGAACAGCAGTAAGCAGGCCGCCGAGAAACTCCACCAGGCCGGTTCCAACAAGGTTGCGCACACCTTCCACATCCGTCATGATGCGCGAAACCAGGTTGCCTGTGCGATTGGCGTCGTAGTACGCAACCGACAAAAGGCCAACGTGCTTTTGAACGTTACGGCGCATCTCCGCGATCAGCCGCTGGCCCGCCTTGGACAACAGTTGAGTCAGCGCGTATGAAGTAACGGCCTGCAGCAGCATCGCGCTAAAAACAAGCGCTATGAACTTTGGCAGCAGGCCGGGATCACCGGCTGGATTGAAAGCCTTGTCGAGCAGCGGCTTGGTGGTATACGGCATCACCAGTCCCGCCACGCGGTTCACGACCATCAGCGCCAAGCCACCCAGCAGCAGCCCTTTGCGCGGGGCTATGATAGCCAGTGCCTGCGGCCAGATTTTCTTGAGGCTTGGCTTGGGTTTCTTCGCCTCTGCGCCGACAGCTCCGGCACGCAACTGCCGCCCCTGCATGCGCTCAGGCCGCAGGCCGCCCAATCCACCTCCGCGCAGGCCGCCCATCTTATGCCTTTCGCGCTGCACGCGCCGCAATAAATGACCGCACGCAGAGGATTACGTACACCAGAAGCAGGCCAGCCATGGTGACTTTGGAGGCAAGCGCAATCTGATCCGGCACAAGGCCCTTCGCTTTGGCGGAAAGATAGCCGCGAATGGCTTCCACCGCGCCGCCAATGAATCCAACCAAACCAATGGTGACATTGATATGCGCAAAGAGCTTGCGGCGGCCCTCACTGGGGCTAATGGACAGCAAGCCGAAAACTCCAAGCGCAAGGCCAAACCACGCCGGGATAAGCGCCGTAACGTACTGGCTGCCAGTGCCGATATAGCCAATCAATCCAAGAGCCACAAGTAGTACCGCGAAGACGAGCGTCACCTTTGCCATTCAGAATCACTCCGTTAAATTAACGCCAGCATATCAGTTCGATTCAGCCGAGCCTCTCGGGATGCACGATAGTCGCTTGCGCCCTCACGCCTTTGCCGGGCTCTGCTTCACATCCTTGAAAAGCTCATCCACCGTCCACTCGTTACCCGGATAGAAGTGCTCCACCTTGCCGTCGGCGCCAATCAATGTGGTGGAAAGCGTATGCGTAATCGTGCTGTCGGCTTCGCTGGTCAAGCCAATGTCAAAGAAATGCGCCATCCTAGCCAGCGTAGGCTTGTCCGGCACAGCAAAATCCCATCTCGCAAAGGCCGAAGCCGCATCGCTGCCAATGTATGTTGCGCCATAAGCGCGCAGCCGCGCCGGGGTGTCGTTGTCCGGGTCAAAGCTCACGCACAGCAAGTGCGTCTTGCCGGCAAGCGCGGGGTCTGCCGCAATCCTCCGATGCAAATCAGCAAAATTGCGGGTCACGCGCGGACAAAAGTTCGGCAGCGGGCAGCGCGTGTAGATAAACGTAACCAGCAGCTGATTTCCGCGGAACTGACTGAGGTGAATCTGCTTGCCGTCCTGGTTGCGGAGCGCAAAATCCGGCACCGCATCCCCTGCTGCGGGCACGTGATAAACCGACTGGGGTTTGTAATCGGGCTTGCCCTGCGCCACCACAACAATGTTGTCAAGAAGAATGTCGGCGTCATCATGCTGCGAGACAAGCAGATCCGCCGTAATCGTGTCCCCAGGGTGCAACTCGGAGAGGATATTCGGATCCTTGACCTTATACGGCATGGTCATGGCGTCCATAAAACCCGCAATAGCCCCATGCTGCACCGTGACCTCGCTGGTGGAAGCATTTGTAAAGACGATCTTCCCGCGCATTTTGTAAGTCTTGTAACCAGGCGTCGCGGAAGCGGAAGATACGGGTGCATCCGCCTTGGGTCCGGAATGGCATCCAGACAGCATTGCAGCGGCAGTTGCGGCGACGAAAAGGAGTCGGCGATTCACACCTCAGTGTACAACCCGGTACGAGTTCAAACCGGCGCGATTTCCTCAGATGGCGCACTGTGGCCAGAGCGGGTATAACGCTGAGATGGGGACCATGCATAACGCCACGACCGCTGCGGAACTCGATGCGTGGCTGCGCAGCGGCGGTCGTGTGGTCGCCGCCAGCGAACGCGCGGCGCGCGCAGTGCTGGCAAGCTATCACCGGCAGCGGCGCGCGGAAGGACTTGCGGCGTGGCTCGCTCCTGATGTGCTTTCGTGGCAATCCTTCATACGCCAGGAGTGGGAGCGCGGGCGCACAGAAGGAATACTGATTCTGAATGCTCGCCAGGAACAGGCGTTATGGTCCGGCTTCATCCACACAAGCAGGCACCAAACCTCGCTGCTCCCTGGCCCGCTCCATCGCCTCGCCGAGCTTTGCATGAAAGCGCATGGCCTTCTCTGCGCTTATGCTCCACAGTTGCTCGACTCGCGTTCGCGTCGTGGATGGCCTCTGGATGCCGGCGTCTTCAGCGAGTGGCTGGAACTCTTCGACGCCGAGTGTCGCGCGAAGAAGCTGATCGGCGCGGAACGAATCGCAGGCGACCTCGCTTCCCTGCTTCTCAACGGCGTTGAAACTCGTCCGGCTCTTTTGCTCGCAGGTTTTGATCGGCTCACCCCGTCGCAGGAAAGGCTCTTCAACGCGTGGGGCGAATGGAGTTTGGCCGCGTCCGGAGATCGTGCCTCCGACGTGCGCTCCTATGCTGCCGCTGATCCAGCAACGGAGCTAACGGCATGCGCACGATGGTGCCGGACGCAACTAGACGTAAATCCAGCAACGCGCATGCTCGTAATCACGCAGGAGACACAGAATCGTCGTGGCGAGCTTGAACGAGCCTTTCTCCGTGAAAGCGTGCCCGCCGAATTCTCTCTCGGAGTTCCACTTGGCACAATCGGTATCTCACGAACTGCGGCTCTGCTGCTCCACTGGCTCGACAGCTCGCTCAACGAACATGAGATCGATTGGCTCTTTGCTGCACCTTATGTGGGCAGCGCTTCTGAGCGTGCGGCGTTACAGGCATTTCATCGTCAGATTCGCCGCAGAAATTTGCAGCGTCCGCAGTGGACACTCGATCAATTTCTCGTCGAAAAAACCGGAGCACAGCCGCCGGAATCCTGGGCGCGTCGCATGCGCGCCGCGCGCCAGCACCTGCTGACTGAAGCTCGCCGCGTGCGAAAGCCCCTTGAGTGGGCTGAGCTCGTGCCGGAACTTCTCCGCGAAACAGGCTGGCCAGGCGAGGATGCACTCGCGAGCGGAGAATTCCAGGCAATGCGGCGCTGGGAACAGGTACTCGCAGCCTGCGGATCGCTTGGTTTCGATGGACAGCTCATGGAGTGGCGCAAATTTTTATCCGAGCTGGATCAGGAGCTCGCCGCAACGCTCTTCACCTCGGAATCGGAAGATGCGCCCGTGCTCATTGCCGGTCCCGCGGAATCGGCCGGCATCGCTGCGGATGGCGTTTGGTTCCTCGGCGTGGATGATGATGCATGGCCTTCACGAGGCAGCCTGAACCCTCTTCTGCCGCCTGAAGTACAGCGCGCTGCGCAGATGCCACATGCCACAGCGCAGCAGGACAGAGAACTTGCTCAGACCATGACTGAACGCATTCTTCGATCGGCTCCGACCGCACATTTCAGCTACGCGCGATTGAAGGACGGCGTTGAAAGACGCGCGTCGAGGCTGCTTGCAAAGCAAATTGCAGATCTTGCCGTCAAACCTGAGCCCCTGCCTGAAGCGCTGACGCATCGAGCTGTAGCAAGGCCACAAACCGAACGCATCGTGGATACGAGTCAGATTCCGCTGCGCACCACAGAGAGAGCCTTCGCAGGCGGCGCAACGGTAGTCACCATGCAGTCTCTCTGCCCCTTTCAGGCATTTGCTGTGGAACGGCTCTCCGCAGAAAAGTGGGACGCGGCTCAGGCAGGATTGACCGCACTCATTCGGGGCAATCTCCTGCATGAAGTCATGAGCCTTGTGTGGGGAGGCGCAGCAACAAAGGGGATTCGCACGCTGGCGGAACTGAAGTCGATTCCGGATCTCCCCGCCTACGTAGCAAACCACGTCCACACAGCCATGCGCTCCAAGCTGCCCGCAGGCGCACGCGAGAGAATGCCTGCTCGCTATCTCGAACTCGAAGAGAGGCGACTGACACGCCTTGTTACCGAATGGCTGCGCTATGAGCTTCGTCGTCAGGATTTTTCTGTTGACGATGTCGAACTGAAGCATGAAATAACAGTGGCCGGCTTGACGCTGCGTGTTCGCCTCGATCGCGTTGACCGGCTCAATGACGATTCGCTCCTTGTGATCGATTACAAAACCGGCGACCAAAAACCAAATCAGTGGGATCTGCCTCGGCCGGAAGATGCCCAACTGCCTCTCTACGCAGGCTTCGCGCTGCCGCCGAATAGCAAAGTTGGAGGTCTCGTCTTTGCCAAAGTCCGCACAGGCGAGAAGAACATGGGCTTTGCAGGCCGCATCACAGATGCAAAAGCGACGCTCCTTGCAGAATTGAACGGGACTTCTTCGTTGATAAAAAATCACCTGACCCTTGAGCAGCTCGATGCGTGGCGCGCAAAGATCGAGCAGTTGGCACAGGATTTTCTTGCCGGACGCGCAGATGTGGACCCGCGCGAAATTCCGAAGACCTGCGAAAAATGCGGCCTGCACGCTCTATGTCGCATTCATGAAACCGCAGCCTATGAAGGCGCTGCAGACGAAGAGGAGGATGCGGATGAATAGCTCTGAACAACCGCCTCCTCCAGATCAGGCACAGCGCGAGCAGGCCCTCGCGCCAGATAAAAACATACTCGTACAGGCTCCGGCTGGCTCCGGCAAAACCGACTTGCTCACGCGCCGCTTTCTGCGCTTGCTGAGTGAAGTAGACGACCCTACGCAGATTGTTGCCATCACCTTTACCAAGGCTGCCGCCGCAGAGATGCGGCACCGCATCGTGGCGGAGTTGGAGAAAGCCGCTGCAAGCGCTGAAGATGCTGATAGTCAAGCGAATCATGATGCATTCGCAATGGCAACACTTGCCCATCGCGCGCTGCAGCGGCTCACAGAGCGCGACTGGCAGCTCGACGATCTTCCGGCGCAACTGCGAATCACGACCATTGATGCCTTCTGCCGCGAGATAGCAATACAACAACCACTGCTCGGCGGCCTGGGCGGAACTCTTGAAATTGCCACTGAGCCGCAAGAGTTGTATCGTCGCGCAGCGCGAAGCACCCTGGCGCAACTGGGAGCATCAGAGTCCGCTGCCAATGCGGAATTGCTGCAGGCCATTGAGATGCTGCTTGAATTGCAGGACAACAACTGGCAGGAGATCGAAGACCAGTTGGTTGAAATGCTGGGCAAACGTGATCGTTGGATGCATGATTTTCTGCTGCAGCATGAGCCGGACTGGGACGCGCTGCGCACGCGCCTCGAGCTACCCTTCGCAGAAGCAGCCAGACAATCGCTCGCCGCGGCAGCGGAACTCTTCCTCCAGCTTCCTGATATTTGCGAAGAAGCTCTCACGCTCGCGCGCTTTGCCTGTGAGCGGAAGAACGACGGCAGCCTCCAGGCGCTGGCTGAGCAAGCTGAACTTCCCTGCCCTCCATTCAGCAATGCAGATGCAATTGACGCGGCGCGCGCAGTCTGGCTCGATCTCGCCGACCTTCTGCTGACAAAGGAAGGCACCCTTCGCAAAAGCGTTACTGTCCGCGACGGTTTCCCCGCCGACCGCAAACTCGAAAAGCAGCGTCTCGTGTCGCTGCTCGCCACACTATGCAATGTCGAAGCTCTCGAATCCACGTTGCACAACCTTCGCACTCTTCCTCCGGCGCGCTACACAGATGCCGAGTGGCGAATCGTTCGTGCCTGCTTCATTCTTCTGCGTCATGCAGCAGGCCAACTGCGCGTTGCCTTTGCAGAAGCCGGCGCGGTCGATTACATTGAAGTCGCACAGCAGGCGCAGCAGGCGCTTCAGGACGATGAGCGCATGCCAACAGAGGCTGGTCTCCGAATCGCCGATCAGATTCGCCACCTGCTCGTGGACGAGTTTCAGGACACCAGCCGCCGCCAGCATCAGCTCATTGCCGCCATTGCCGCGGCATGGAGTGAGACAACCGGCAGAAGCGTCTTTGCCGTGGGCGATCCCATGCAGTCGATCTATCTTTTTCGCGACGCTGCTGCGGAGCTGTTCGCGCAGGTACGCAAGCGCGGCATCGACCTGCCGGGCGGCGAATCCCTGAAATTCAATTTCATCCGCCTCAGTTCCAACTTTCGCACCGCGGATGCGCTGGTTCAGGAACTCAATAATTTCTTTGGCAGCATCGTTGCCGAAGACAAAAGCGTCGGCATTGAATTTGCAAAGGCGGAAGCGGCGCGCAAAGACTTGGACGGCCCGTCTCTACGTCTCACATTCCATTCCGCATTTGTTCCCAAAGGTGAAGCACAAAGCGAGACTGCCCACGCTGCACAGGTCGCCGAGATTACAGCACTTATCGGCAACTATTCCGGGCAAATCGAACAGGCGCGCCTCAACGGTAAAAAATTTCGTGTTGCCGTGCTCGCTCGCACTACAAAGATGCTTGCGCCCATTGCTGCCGGACTGCGCGAAGCCCGAATTCCCTTTCGAGCCGAAGGTCTTGAAAGCCTGTCGGATCGGCCGGAGGTAATCGATGCGCTCAATCTTGCTCGCGCCCTCATGAACGGCCAGAATCGCATCGCATGGCTTGGTGTTCTGCGTGCTCCCTGGTGCGGTCTTTCTCTCGAAGACCTGCACACACTTACCAGCGCGGATGATCCCGCAATCCGTGCCAGCGCGATTCCTGAATTGCTCGCCGGGCAAACGCATCTGCTCAGCGATTCCGGCAGGCAGGCTGTGCAGCGCCTCAAGCAGTCTGTACAGCAAGCGCACGCCATGCGGGCCGCGCAGCCAGAAGCGGCGCTCGGTACGTGGCTCGAACAGATATGGCTACGTCTTGGCGGATCCGATTGCGTGGATGCCGCCGCACGAGCCAATCTCGATCTTCTGTGGCAATGCCTCGATGGGCTTCCCGGCGCCGAGCCGGATCTGCTTGGGCCTGCGCTGGATGCTGCGCTCAAAGATCTCACTGCGCTGCCAGATCCTGCCGCTGAGAGCGACTTCGGCGTCCACTTGATGACCATTCACAAGTCCAAAGGTCTGGAGTTTGAAGTCATCATCGTGCCGGAAATTCATGGCCAGTCGAAACGCACACGCCATCGCATGGTTGCATGGCTTGAGCGTGGACTTTCCGAAGCCGATGAAGCGGGCGATATGACCGAATTCCTCGTCGCCCCGCAGCAGGCTAAAGGCTCAGAGCGCGGATCAGCCAAGAAGTGGGTGGACTCACTCTACGAAATCCGCGAGCGGCAGGAGATTCAACGGCTGCTCTACGTGGCCGCGACGCGCGCGCGCGAAGAGCTTCACTTTTTCGCGCGTTTGGAAGCCACGATAGACAAGGACAAAGAGCTGAAGCCTCGCTCAAACAGCCTGCTCGAAGCCGCGTGGCCCGCATTGAAGCTAACCGCAGAAACACAACTTGCAGCATCGCATCAGGAAGCAACCGCGCCGCCAGCTCAGAAATCCGACAGCGAAACTGTCCACAAACCTGCGATTCTTCATCGCTTGCCCGCAAGCTACCAACCTCCGGCGATCACATTGTCCGCGGCTCGCAGTACGGTCGCCGGCCTGGGTGATCAAACCGAGTATCAGCGCCATGAAGGCGGCCTGACCTCGCGTGTGCTCGGCACCGCTGTTCATACACTCATGGCAGAACTGGCGCGTCAGCAGCCGCATAACGTGAACACATCACAAGCTGCGCTCGAAAACATTCTGCCGCGCCTCACTGCGGAAATTCGAGCCACCGGCATCGATCTCGTTGAAGCCGAACGTATAGCTACACTTGCATTCAGGATCGTGTCGCATGCAAGTTCAGATGCAGATGCGCAATGGATTCTTTCCCCGCGCGCCGATGCCGCCAGCGAAGCACGCTGGACTGGGCTTCTCGATGGCAAGCTGCGAACCGTGCAGGCGGATCGCATCTTCCGCGCCGGTCCTGAGCCTCATGCCGCAGGCAGTGACACCTGGTGGATTGTGGACTATAAGACAATTGAGTCGGAAGCGGCACTGTCCGAACTGCGCAATCTATTTCAACCGCAACTCAATCTCTATGCACGCCTTCTTCGCCTGTTGCACGGACCGGATGTTGAAGTTCGCGCTGGTCTCTATTACCCGCGCATGCGCCTTTTTGACTGGTGGGAAATCTAGTTACTGCTTCGCCGCGTCCAACTGCGCCACATGCTCCGCGCGAACGTCCTTCGCAGTGAAAAGTCTCAGAAACGGCGCACCCTGTGCGGCACTCTCTACAGCAGGCCGCCCGTTCGCTTCCTCGCGCTCCACAATGCAAACTACCGCGGCCACCGTCATCCCTGCTTCGCGCGCAGCCTCAATCGCGTTGATCGTCGATGCACCTGTCGTACACACATCGTCCACAATCACCACACGCGCGCCTTCGCACAGAAAGCCCTCAATGCGCCGTCCTGTTCCGTGCGCTTTTTCTGCCTTGCGAACCAGAAATCCATGCGTTAGCGGTGAACCTGGCTGCTCAATTGCGCGCCACGCGCTTGCCGTGGCTACATTGGAAACAATCGGGTCCGCGCCCATCGTCAAGCCGCCTACGGCTTCCGCACTTACGCCGTTCTTTTCCAGCAGCTCAAGAATTGCGTGACCTGTTAGCCGCCCGCCCTCTGCATGGAGTGTAGTTGTCCGGCAATCGATGTAGTAATCGCTCGTTCCCCCGGAAGAAAGCTTGAACTGGCCCAGGCGAAAGCTGATGCGCGCAAGCAGGGAGAGCAGTTGACTGGCGTAAGAGGTGGCGGTCATTTGTTCGATTGTAATGGACAGATACTCACATCCGGTCCAGATGCTTAAAGCCGCCCGTGCCCGCAATCATGATGGCAAACAAGAGCAGGTTATAGCTCGCATGCACCAGTGTGCTCGCCGCCAGCGAGCGCAATCGCAGCCGTACCCAGCACAGCACCAGGCTCACGCAGAACAACAGCAGAAACGGCCCCAGCGAATAGCCCGTTTGCGCGCCATGCATCAGCGCAAAGGGAATGCTCACCAGCACAGATCCCACCATCATCGCCGGCAATGTCCACACCGTCTTACCCTGCTCATCCGGCCACGGCGCAAGGCGATTCGTCATGCGCTCTACGCTCCAGTCGTAGGCTGTGCAGAATGCCGGCAGCAGAAATCCGCGAAACAGCATCTCTTCAAAAAACGGCGCCAGCAGCGTGCCAAAGAAGAACATGAACCACGGCGCGCCAGGCATCTTGAACACCTCATCGATAGGCGCATCCTCCGGCCCCGGCATAAGCTTTCCGTCCACCACTGCCAGCACCAGGCAGAAAAGCGCCGTGCCCATGAGCCGCCCGCGAGCACCTGCTGCCGCGCTCCATCGCCACTCCACTCCGCGAAAGAAGGGCGTGTGCCATAGATGCGGGAAGAGCGCGATGCACCCCATCAGCGTGAAGAGATACCACAACAACTGGCCCCCAAGCGCATAACGAATATCCGCAAACGCCTGCTTGGCGGTGGATACGCCGAACAGGTGAAACTGTAGAGCTCCAGCGGTGAGAATGGCCGCGATGAGAGCAGCGAAAACAAGCAGAACGCAGACCAGCCCCGCATCCGCGATATTCGGAAAGCGCATCGGCCTCGGCACTTCCACCACATACGTCTCGGCCGGCGTAATCTCCGGTTCAGGCTCAGCAGCCTGCGCAGCGAACTCCTCGTTGATCTCGCCGCTCATGCCTTCCCCGTTTTTCTCAGTGCAGATTTTTTGGCCACAGGTTTTACGCTTGCATTAGTAGACGCCGGGGCAGCCTCTGCGGTTGCGGAATTTGTCTTTGCCGCTGCGGAGCCCTCTCTTGCATCGGGGACACCGGTCTTCTTGACGCGGCCCTTGCTGGTCCGACTTGCGCTTGCTTCACTCTTCGCAATCGCATTCACGCGCGTCTGCTCTGCCGCCAGAGCATCGTCAAACAGCAGCGCCTCAGCCGCTTCTTCGTCAAGCGCTTCCAAGTGTCCATTCGCCGCCGCATAGTACCGCCGCAGAAACTGCCCGGTAAATGACTCCGGCGTAGCCGCCACCTTTGCAGGCCGGCCTTGCGCCACCAGCTTCCCGCCGTTCTCGCCGCCGTCCGGGCCCAGATCGATAATCCAGTCCGCGTTGCGAATCACATCCAGGTTGTGCTCAATGATGATCACCGAATTTCCCAGATCGGCCAGCCGGTGCAGCACCTCCAGCAGCTTGCGAACATCATCGAAATGCAGGCCCGTCGTCGGCTCATCCAGCACATACATCGTGCGGCCGGTCTGCCGCTTGCTCAGCTCGCGGGCCAGCTTCATGCGCTGCGCCTCGCCGCCGGAGAGCGTCGTTGCGCTCTGTCCCAGATGCACGTATCCAAGCCCCACATCCACCAGCGTCTGCAATTTCTGTTTGACCTGCGGCACATTCAGGAGCACCGTCAGCGCATCTTCAATCGTCAGCTCCAGAATGTCCGCAATCGAGTGACCATGGAACTTCACCGCCAGCGTCTCCTGGTTATAGCGGCGTCCATTGCACACCTCGCACTGTACGTACACGTCCGGCATAAAGTTCATCTCGATACGCTTTTGCCCATCGCCCTCGCAGGCCTCGCAGCGCCCGCCGGCAACGTTAAAGCTGAAGCGCCCAGGCTTATAGCCGCGCTCGCGGCTCTCCGGCAGCATTGCAAAGAGATCGCGGATTGGCCCAAAGACTTGCGTATACGTCGCTGGATTCGATCTCGGCGTGCGTCCAATCGGCGACTGATCGATGCGGATCACCTTATCCAACTGCTCCGCGCCCACTAGCTCATCATGCGATCCCGGTTCCTCGCGCGACCCGTAAATCTTCTGCGCCAGCGAGCGGTAAAGAATGTCATTGATCAGCGTGCTCTTGCCGCTTCCGCTCACCCCCGTCACCACCGTCATAATGCCCAGCGGAATCCGGATGTTCAGATCGTGCAGATTGTGCTCGCGCGCGCCCGTCATCGTAAGCCACTTGCCGCTCAGCGGCCGCGGCTTCTCGCGCTGCAGAATCTCAATCGCCCCGGAAAGATACTTCCCCGTCAGCGATGCCGGATTCGCCATAATCTGCTCCGGCGTGCCCTCTGCCACGACATCTCCGCCCAGCCGGCCCGCGCCGGGGCCAAGGTCCACCACGTAGTCCGCATGGCGAATCGTGTCCTCATCGTGCTCCACCACCAGAACCGTATTGCCCAGATCGCGCAACTGCTCCAGCGCCCCAATCAGCCGCGTATTGTCACGCTGGTGCAGCCCAATCGAAGGCTCGTCCAGCACATACAGCACCCCGCGCAGCCGCGAACCAATCTGCGTCGCCAGCCGGATACGCTGCCCCTCACCGCCCGAAATAGTTGCCGCGCTGCGGTCCAGCGCCAGATAGCTCAACCCCACCGCGCACAAAAACTCCAGGCGCTCCACCACCTCGCGCCGGATGCGCTCCGCAATCAGCGCCTCGCGATCATTGAACCTCAGCTCGTACGCAGCAGACAGCGCGCGGTTCAGCGGCAGCGCTGTAAAGTCTGCAATCGACAACCCGTTCACCTTCACCGCCAGTGACTCCGGCCTCAGCCGTTTGCCTCTGCAAGCCGGACATGGCGTGGCCGACATGAAGTTCATCATGTATTCACGGTAGCCGTCGCTGCGCGCCTCTTCTACGGAATCCCGCAGATACGCCAGAATCCCATGAAAGCCCGTCCGCGGCCCTTCGCCCTTCGGCGGTCCATACACCAGAATGTGCTGCTGTTTCGGAGGCAAATCCTCAAACGGCGTCTTCAGATCGATCCCGTACTTACTGGCAGCCAGATTCACCAGCTTGAGCAGATACTGCGATGCCGACCCCGGCCCGAGCCCGCCATCCAGCAGAGGCTTTGACCAGTCCGTAATCACCTTTGCCGGATCAAAATCGTAGAGCGAGCCCAGCCCATGGCACTCCGGGCAGGCGCCAAAAGTCGAGTTAAAGCTGAAGCTGCGCGGCTCCAGCTTCGGCACATCCAGCCCACAATCCGGGCAGGCCATCGAGGAAGAAAATAGCTGCTCCTCACCATTGGCCAGCGCAACAAGCACCAGGCCATTCGCCATCTGCAGCGACTTTGCCACAGCCGCATCCAGCCGTTTTTCCAGCGTGGGCTTGCCATTCGCCACAGGCTCTGAGGGCTTCAGCAGAATGCGGTCAATGACCGCCTCAATGTTGTGATTCTTCCGCCGGTCCAACTGAACCGGCTCCGACAGGTCCCGCATCTCGCCGTCTATGCGCGCGCGAAACCCTTGCTGGTCAATCTGATCCAGCAAATCCTTAAACTCACCCTTGCGCCCCCGCACCACGGGCGCCATCACCGTCACACGTTCGCCCGCACCGAGCTGCAGAATGCGCTGCACAATCTGCTCCGCGGTCTGCCGCGTAATCGGCCTGCCGCAATTCGGGCAGTGTGGCGTGCCAACGGACGAGTACAGCAGCCGCAGGTAGTCGTAGATTTCCGTAATCGTGCCCACAGTCGATCGCGGGCTCCGGCTTGTTGTCTTCTGCTCAATCGAAATCGCCGGGCTCAGGCCCTCAATCGAATCCACATCCGGCCGCTCGATCTGGTCCAGAAACTGCCTCGCATACGCCGAAAGCGTCTCCACATAGCGCCGCTGTCCTTCCGCATAAATCGTGTCAAAAGCAAGCGAGCTCTTGCCCGATCCCGAAAGTCCGGTAACCACCGTCAAAGTATTGCGCGGAATGCGGACACTGATGTCCTTGAGGTTGTGCTGGCGGGCTCCGCGAACGGAAATGTGAGTTATTGGCATGAGAGACTAAGTCAGGCAACAAAGCCGGTTGGTAAGTGCATCTTTATGGTTGTTCAAGCACAAGCAGATATAGGTATTCTAGTTGTCAATAGATAGAGGGTCAACGAAGTCCATTTCTCTGCGACAATCCAGATGAGCCGCAGCAGGCGCTAAACTTCCTGCAAATGCGGTCGATCAACGATACTGGCATCAACCATTCACTCCCCAGAGGCTTGGAATGACGGATTTTATAAACCTGACAATGCTCGTATGCGCCGCAATCGGCTCCATGGCCTTGGGCGTTCTCGCGGCATACGGAATATTTAAAGTTGGCTTTGCTCTTATGCGCCCGCGCCCTGCTGCCGCGCCTGTAGCCGTTAAACCACAGGCGGAAGCGGCGCTCTAACTGATCCTTACTGCGGCGGCGGCGTTTGACCTGGCGGCAGCGGCTGACCAGGTTGTCCTGGCTGGCCCGGCTGCGAACCCGGATTCATAGGCGGCCTTGGCATCGGTGGCGGCTGCTGCACGGGCGTGTCATCCACCACGGGCTCAGGATCATCATCAGCAGCAGCATTATTCTGCACTGGCTGCGCCGTGTGCTGCCCCTGCGTCGGATTCGACGCACTGGGAGTGCTCAGCACAATCTGCCGCGGCGTTCCCTGCCCCTGATCCCCAATCAGCATCACGTTGTATGCCGAACCATGCAATAGCTGCGCCAGCACTTCCTTCGCCGGCGCCGGACCATATTCGCCAAAGACCCGCTCATCCGCGCCCATTCCCTCCAGCGTTGCCCCAGTCCGGCTCGATACTTCGGTCAGAATCTGCCTCAAACTTGCGTTCTTCGCGCTGATCCGCAAACCGTGGCTGTCCCACTCCACTACCGCCAGCGCAGGAGCCTCGTTTACCGGCCAGGCAGGCATGGGAGCAGGCGCTGCGGTAGGAGCGGTAACCGGAGCGCTCACAGGAGCAGCAGCCTTGGCTGGCGTCGGCGGAGCCGCCTGCGCGCCCAGCCGCACCGCCGCTAACGCAGCCAGAACTGCCAGCAGCGTCGCCGTTCGCGCCGCGAATTGCCTTTCTGTCAGCTTCCGCATCCTCACTCGCTCTCCCTCGCGGCCTTTCACGCGTCTGTGTACTAGACTAGCAGTGGTTCCATAACGCTCGCTTGAGCGCTTTTCGTAAGGTGAAAAAAACGGCCATGCGCCAGGCAATTCGCACCCACTCCCGAGCCGTACCGGCTTTCCTCTTCGCGCTGCTTTTCCTCGCCGCGCCCGCGCTCAGCCATGCCGTCTCCTGCACTCCGCAGGGCGCAATGCAACCGGCCGACCGCGATCTTCTCGCCTCCGCCGGCCAGCGTCTTGCAATCGCCGTAGCCCAGCAGGATGCTTCCACGCTGCAATCTTCCCTGCTTCCCGCCGTCAAGCAGCAGTGGGATGGCATCCACGACACCGCCGAGGCTGCCGCGCCGCTCGTCAAGGGTGGCCAGATGCAGATCCGCAACATCTACCTCCTCGACGCCACTTCGCTCACCGCCCCCGCTGACGCGCAGTTCTTCTGCACCAGCGCCAGCGGCTCGCTCACCGTCACCATCAGCATGCGCAGCCTGCCTCCCGGCAAATACGCCCTCGTTCTCGCCGATGCCGCAGGCGCCCCGCTTGCCGGCCAGATCGGACTCGTCCTCGGCTGGGACTCCGGCGCCTGGAAGATCGGCGGCGTCTTCGCGCGTCCCGGCGCGCTCGACGGCCACGATGGCGTCTACTACTGGCAGCGCGCCCGCGAGGCAGCACGCTCCGGCGCATCCTGGGCTGCCTATTACTCGTATGAAGCAGCGCGCGCCCTTCTGCTGCCCGTCGATTTCCTCTCCTCGCCGAATCTCGACAAGCTCAATCAGGAACAGTCGCAGATCACTGCCGCGCCCAGCTTTCCCTATTCAGCGCAAGCCGGTGACCGCACCTTCAAAATAGCGTCCGTCCATTTTGACACCTCGCTTCGCGTTCCCGATCTCGGTATCGTCTACGAATCCGTCGGCGTCAGTGACCCCGCCGCCCAGCGCACGGAAGCCACCGCGGCCATGAGCGCATTTCTCAAAGCCCAGCCCACGCTGCGAGCCGGTTTTCACGGCCTATGGGCTTACGCCTCCTACGGCGGCAAAATCACTCCGGTGATGGAGCTGCCAATGAATCAAATACCGTAAAAGCAGGGATCAGAGAACAGGGATCAGGGATCAGAAAAACTTCGCGCATACTATGCGCTGTCCGTCGGCCGGAAGAATCGGAATTGAATAAATAGCCGGCCGCGCGCGCTACGAACTGATCCCTGATCCCTGTTCTCTGATCCCTGCACGAAAGGAACTTTCGTGCCCATCATCGACCTCCGTTCCGATACCGTCACCCGCCCCACGCCCGCCATGCGCGCCGCAATGGCCGCCGCAGAAGTCGGCGATGACGTCTACGGCGAAGACCCCACCATCAATCTCCTCGAAAAGCGCGCCGCCGAAATCTTCGGCCGCGAATCCGCACTCTTCGTTCCCACCGGCACCATGGGCAACCAGATCGCCCTCAAGCTCCACACCCAGCCCGGCCAGGAGATCATCTGCGAGTCGCGCGCCCACATCCTCGACTGGGAGATGGCCACCACCGCCGTCTTCTCCGGCTGCCTCGTCCGCGCCGTCCCCACGCCAAACGGCATTCTCACCTGGCGTGACATCGAGCCAGTCATCTTCAAGCGCGGATCATTCCGCGCCGCCACCGGCCTCATTGAAATCGAGAACACCGCCAACCTCGCCGGCGGTCGCGTCACCAATCTCTCAATCCTTGAAGAAATCTGGGATGGAGCAAAAAATCGCAAGCTCCCCACACATCTCGATGGCGCACGCATCTTCAACGCCGCCGTCGCTCTCAGTGTGAATGTAAAAGACCTGACACGCGGCTTCGACACCGTCATGTTCTGCCTGTCGAAGGGCCTCTGCGCCCCCGTAGGCTCCATGCTCGTCGGCTCAGCCACGCATATCGAACAAGCCCGCATCTATCGCAAAGGCCTCGGCGGCGGAATGCGCCAGGCAGGCATACTCGCTGCCGCAGGCCTCATCGCGCTTGAAGAGATGCCGAAGCGCCTGCATGAAGATCACGCCAATGCGCGCCTGCTGGCCGAGTCGCTCGCGCAGATCGAAGGCATCGCCATCGATCCCGCCACCGTTGAAACCAACATTATCGTCTTCCAGCTCACCGGCTCACTCGCAGCGGCAGAGCTCTCCGCACGCCTCAAAGCTCACGGCATCCTCATCAGCGCCGTCGGCCCTCAAACCATGCGTATCGTCACGCACCATGATGTCACACGCGATGATTGTCTCGCCGCCATCGAAACTCTGCGCGCGGAAATCGAATCCACCGCTACCGTTGGAGCCTGATCGCTTCAGCGCGCAGCCGAAACATTCTCGTAAATAGTTGCCTGATTGCGCCCCTGGCGCTTCGAGCGGTACAGAGCTTCATCCGCGCGGTGCAAAAGTTGCTCCTGGCTCTCTCCATCATTCGGATACAGTGCAATTCCGATTGAAATCGTGAACGCACTATACGTCTGGGCCCCGGCAGACACGCTCATGTGCGAGACCGCCTGCAGAATCGTTTGGGCACGCCGATATGCGCCCTCAATCGTGATGTCCGGCAGCAGGATCATAAATTCTTCTCCACCATACCGGCATGCAATGTCTTCCGGACGAATACTGCTCCTCAAAACATCCGCAAGTCCCTGCAACCCGGCGTCCCCTGCCGCATGACCGTGGGTATCATTGAATCGCTTGAAGTGATCCATGTCCAGCATCATCACGGCCAGCGTCTGCTTCTTGCGCGCCGCGCGCGACAGTTCGCGGTCCAGAGAAATCTGCATGAAATGCCGGTTGAATAATCCTGTAAGTCCATCACGGATCGATTGATTTTCCAGCTTGCTCTGCAGATTCAGCGTAGCCACAGCCATTGCCATAATCTGCAGCAACTGCCGCAGGCCATCCATGCGTCGATTCACTGTCTGCACAGCGGCATCGTCTTCGCATTGCACATAAAGCATTCCCAGTGTGCTTCCATGCGCCGCGATGGGCACACACACATAACACTCCGGCGCTTCTCCGGTGAAATGCGTACAGTGAATCTCTGAGAGTCCCAACTGGCGCCAGCGCGGTTGCCCGGAACGCAGCCCGCAGCAGGCTTCCGGTGGGCTGAAATCATCCACAGTGGCCGTTCCCCAGAACGAAACCACTTCCACCACCTGCCGCGAGTTATCAATCATGCACAGGCAGCCTGACGTCTCCGGCAATAAGAACGAAAGCCTGCGCGCCGCTGAGACATAGAGCTGGTGAATGTCCATGCATAATTGGAGTTCGTCGCGGGCCGCGGTCAGTAAAGTGGCTTCCTGCGCACGGTCTTCCAACGCCTTCACGCTCTGTTCCAGATGCTGGTTCATGAACTTCATCTGCCGTTCGACACCCTCGCGGCGCATCGCGTCTCGCACCAGAAATGCCAGCAGCACCGCGGAGGTCAGAAGCCACAGGCCCACCGCCGCGGCCTCTGTCGTGACGGAAGTAAAGATGCTCCGCTGCGATCTCTCATCGCGCTGTTTCAGCAGAGACTGCTCGGTATCCGTCATCAGGCTGATGATCTGCTGGCAGTGCTGAATCTCCAGCGCCGGCAACTCGGATTGCTTATTGAATTCGTCAAGCGCTTTGACCAGCTCATCCGAGCCGATCGCAAGCTTCTCTGCGTTTTTATTCTGGTCGGAGCTGTCGGCAACCAGCGTCTTCAGGCGCGTTGACGTGGTGACCAACTGATTGGCCGCCGTGCGCGCGCGATTGAGCTGATCCTCATCTCCCGTCAGGAGAAAAAGACGGCTGCGGTACTCGGCGCGTTCCGTCAGCAGGGAGGCACGTTGCAGCGTGTTTAACACATCTTGCGTGTGCTCCACCCATTTGTTGGCCGAAATAAGCTGCTGCGTATTGTTGTAAACGAGCAGGCCCGTAATAACCGTCACCAGCACCGCTCCGCTGGCGGCAGCGATGAGCGTTGTGATTGCGGAATACGATCGCCGGGATCGCTTAATCAACTTCAGCATCAGTGACCCGCACGCAGTGGAGAAACCCTGACCTAAGCTACGACAACAACTGTACCGCAGGGCGAACAAGAATGAAATAAGAATGCTGCGGCCTGATTCCCGCGCAGCGAGCCCCTGGGCCACAGCGCCTCGCCGCTCATCCCTTCTGCGTACCGTCCTTCCTCAGCAGATCCGCCACATCCTCCACCTTGTCCGTCAGCAGGCTCAGCCTGTTGGAAAGCGCCTGAATCTCCGTCTCCGCCCGCCGGTTCACCTCAAAATCCAGCTCGCTCCTGAGCCTGTCCTTTTTATCCGTCCTGTTCTGGCTCATCATGATCACTGGCGCCTGTATTGCAGCCAGCATCGAAAGAATCAGATTCAGCAAGATGAATGGATACGGATCCCACGCGCGGGTTTTCAGTACAACATTAATGATCGAATAAACCACCAATCCCAGCAGAAATGAAATGATGAATCGCCATGAGCCGCCAAAGCTCGCCACCGCATCGGCGACGCGCTCGCCCCATGTTTCCTGCTCCTCGATCATCTCGTTCGGATTGCGATTCGCTCTGCTCCGTACCAGCCTCTGCGACGCGTGAAACTGCCGCGCCTGCATCGTCAGCATGTCCAGGCCCGCCAGCGGCCGTTTCGTCAGCAATGTCATCAGGTCATCGCGGCCAATCTCCAGGCACACGCTCTCTTCTGTCGCCATCGCGGATGTCTGATGCGCCGTCTGCTGCAGCATGGAAGCAAAGCCGAAGAAATCTCCATGCTCCGGCTCATCCACCACCACTTCCTGCTGATCTTCGTCCGAGGCATACACGCGCACCTTGCCGCTCATCACCACATAGCCGTGTTCGCCCGCCTCACCTGTCTTGAAAATGCGCTGCCTCGGCGCAAATTTCCGTACCTCTACCTGAGCGGCCAGGACTGCGGCCTCATCATTGTCCAGTAATTCAAACAGCGGCACATGACGCAACTCTTCGGGATCACATGGCATGGCATTCACTCACATTGGATTTCGCGGCCACGGCTGCTCTCGGGCTGCCGCACACATAGTATGCACGTCCACTCTGCCACGAAGAATTTCAGAGCAACTAATTTCCTTTTTCAGCGTTCCTATGACCAGTAGCATTCTGTCATATCAATAAATAAGAGGAGGATGTATCTGTGAAGAAATTTGCTCTTGCAGCTTTGCTCGGATTGAGCCTGCTGCCCGCCGCCCTCAACGCGCAGGTTGTTGTACGCATCGCCCCGCCGGTTGCGGTGGTGGAACACCCTGGCCCGCGTCCGGGACCGGGATATGAATGGGTTGCGGGCTATCACCGCTGGGACGGCGCTCGCTACGTATGGGTTCCCGGTCGCTATGACCGTCCACCGCATGCCGGAGCGCACTGGGTAGCTCATCGCTGGGTCCATCGCAACGGCGGATACGTCTTGCAGGAAGGGCACTGGCGATAAAACGGAGATATAGAAACCAAAATAAATAAAACAGGCCGCCCGGCACTCACCGGGCGGCCTTCACATTTTCATCAGTCCTTAGCTGATCTCGATCACATCCGTGTTTTTCGCTGCCGCTGCTTCAGCGAGCTCCTGCAGCTTCTGCGCAGCCTCATAGAATGCCGCAGCCGCTGGACTCTTCGGCCCCGCCAGCGTAATTGGCAATCCTTTGTCGCCTCCCTCGCGAATCGCGGGAATCAATTCAATCGACCCCAGGAACGGAATCCCAAACTGCTGCGACATGCGCTCCGCGCCGCCCTTTGAGAAGATGTCGATCACTTCGCTGCAGTGCGGACAGGTAAAGTGGCTCATATTCTCCACAATGCCCAGCACCTCCACATTTACCTGAGCAAACATCTCCAGCGCCTTGCGCGCATCCTGCAGGCTCACGTCGCTCGGCGTTGAAACCACCACCGCACCGGTCAGCGGAACCGTCTGCACCAGCGAGATCACCACATCTCCCGTGCCCGGCGGCAGATCGATGATCAGATAATCCAGTTCACCCCACTCCACCTGCTGCAGAAACTGCCGGATGATCTGGTGCAGCATCGGTCCGCGCATCACCATCGGTTTGTCGCCCGGCGAAATATACCCAATCGAAATCGTCTTGATCCCATGCGTCAGGTTCGGGACAATAATGTTCC
>NZ_JBEKYX010000067.1:0-23917 GCF_049510455.1 Occallatibacter sp.
CGGCAGCAGGAGTTCGGGATTCGCATTGCATTGGGCTCCGACAAGGGCACGCTGGTGGGGTTGGTGCTGCGGCAGGCGGCGTATCCGGTGCTGCTGGGCGCGGGCGCGGGGCTGGTGATTGCGCTGGCGGCTATGCGCTGGGTGCGGAGCATGTTGTACCAAACTCCGGTGATGGACCCGATGGCGATTGGTGGAAGCATTTTGCTGTTACTGGCTGCGGCGGCTGTTGCGGCGATTGTGCCGGCGCGGCGCGCGGCGAGTGTGGACCCGATGCGTGCGTTGCGAATGGAATAGGAGATTTGCTTTGGAATGGGTTCGTATTCTGTTGAGCCGTTTTGTGTCGCTATTTCGGCGCGAGAAGCTGGATGCTCGCCTGGATGAGGAGTTGAACGCGCATGTGGAGCTTGCGATTGCGGAGCATCTGCGGCGCGGGATGGCGGCGGATGAGGCGCGCACGGCAGCATTGCGTGAATTTGGTGGAGTGACGCAGACAAGGGAGAAGTATCGCGTGCAGCGGGGACTGCCCTGGGTGGAGGTTGGTATGCAGGATTTTCGCTATGCGCTGCGGCGGCTGCGGAAGTCGCCGGGATTTACGGTAACGGCGATTTTTACGCTGACGCTTGGGGCTGGTTCCGTCACTGCAGTCTTCAGCGTGGTGGATGCGGTTCTGCTGCGGCCTTATGCTTTTCGCGACTCGGGGCAGATTATCGTGTGGCGAGAAACAGTTCGCGAACTGGAAAACATAATGCCGCTGTTGCCGGACAATTACCGCCATTACCTGAACCTGAAAACACGCGCGCATACGATTCAGGATGCCGCGATTTTTCAGACCTCCGGCTTCAATGTTTCAACGGGGACGGACCATCCTCGTATGGCGGAAGGTCTTGCCATTTCGCCGAACTTTTTCTCTGTGCTGGGCCTTTCTTGCGGAGGAAGCGCAAACCGGCCGCGATAAGGAGGTCATACTCACCTGGAGCGCGTGGCAGCGGCTCTTTCATGGCGACACGAATGCCCTGGGCGGCAAGCTGCGCATAGACGGTGAGCCGCGCACCGTGGTTGGCGTGTTGCCGCGCTCTTTCCGTTTTCCCGTAATGTCGATCCTGCCTGGTGAAGCAACCCATGGTTCGACAGATCGTTATGAAATCTTTAAGCCGCTCGTGCCCACGCCTTCCGAGCTGACCACCAATACCGGCGAGTACAACTTCCTGGTGCTGGCCCGGCTGCAACCTGGCGTAACTGCGAAACAGGCGCAGACGGAGTTGGACGGCATTGAGAAGTCCGCTGCGGCGGCGGAGAAGGTTACCGCTCATCTTGGCGTGGTGGTGATGCCGCTGGCGCAAGAGGTTACGGGGCAGGCGAGCAAGCCGCTTTGGCTGTTGTTTGGCGCGGTCTTCAGCGTTCTGCTGATGGCGTGCGTGAATCTGGCCAATCTGCAGCTTGCCCGAAGCGCTGCGCGAGACAGTGAAACCGCTTTGCGCGCATCGCTGGGCGCAGGCCGAATGCGGCTGATACAAGGCATTCTTGTTGAGAACGTGATTGTGGGGCTTGCCGGAGGAATAGGCGCAACAGCTTTTGCGTATGCCGCCGTTCGCGTGGTCACGCGTGTAGCCGCGGTTCTGCCGCGCATGAACGAAGTCCATCTGAGCGTTCCGATGCTGGCTTTTGCCATAGGCGTTTCGCTGATTACCTCTCTGGGCTTTGGCATTCTGCCTGCTTTGCGGGTGCTACGCGTTACGCCGCAGAGCGTACTTCCTACTTCCATCGGCTTCTGCACGAGTAGCAGGCGGAAGACGCGTGGCGCGGTCGCGTGGAGTTCTGGTCGCTCTCCAGGTGGCGGCCAGCGTGGCCTTGCTGATCGTGACTGCGCTTATCACACGCAGCTTTACGCGTGTGCTTGCGCAGGATCGCAACTTCAGCTCCACCCAGGTGACGTTGGCAAAAGCAGACCTGGGTGAACTTCGTTATGGCGGAGGCAAGTTTCCGGACACGAATCCCGGTGCGGACCCGGCCAGTTTGCAGCGGGATGCGATGATGGACCGCACGCTGGACAAACTACGCGCGCTGCCGGGTGTTGATGAGGCATCTGTCACCAGCGTTCTTCCGCTCACGGGAGATATGAACATCGATGGAATCGTGCGGCCTGACCATCCTGTGCCGGATGAATTGATACCGACGGCAAATCGCCGCCTTATTGGTCCCGGTTACTTTGCCGTGATGGGCATTCCGATTCTGGCCGGGCGCGAGTTCGACCAGCGCGAGCAGAGAAATCCGCGCGCTGTGATTCTTTCGCAGAAGGCCGCTGAAGCTGCTTTTCCCGGAGAGAATCCGATTGGACGCACCGTTCTTCACTGGGGGCGCACTTACACCGTGGTCGGCATCGCGGCGGATGCGCGCATCAATGACCTGAAGCGCGACGTCGCGGTCTATTATCTGCCTTACTGGGATTTTCCACCGTTCACGGCCGTTTTCATGGTGCGCTCCACAGAGCCGGTGCAGACGCTTGCGCCGGAGATTCGACGAATCATCTGGAGCATTGATCCTGACGTAACGATTCCCACGCTGGTCTCGCTGGATGCGCAGGTTTCCGAGTCGATCGAGACCGAACGGTTCCAGACAATTCTGCTTTCGGGATTTGGGATTGCAGCTCTGCTGCTGGCGGCGCTTGGCATTTATGGCGTGCTGGCTTACTCCGTGGCGCTGCGCACTTCGGAGTTCGGCATTCGCATTGCGCTTGGAGCGGGACGCGCAGGCTTGGCTCGGCTGGTGATGGCCGATGCTCTGATTCCCGTAGTGGGCGGCATTTTCTTCGGGCTTCTGCTCTCGGCGGGCGCAACGCATTGGATTCGCAGCTTGCTGTATGAAACCAGCGCGGTGGATCCCTGGGCGATTGGGTTGAGTCTTGCGGCACTGCTGGTTGTCGCACTGGCCGCGTCGCTTTTGCCGTTGCGGCGTGCACTTGAGGTTGACCCAATGCAGGCTCTGCGGGCGGAATAGGAGAGAGTTCATGGAGTGGTTGCGCGTTTTGGCGAGTCGCGTAGTGTCGGTATTTCGGCGCAAGGAGCTGGATGCACGGCTGGATGAGGAGTTGGGTGCACATGTGGACCTTGCGATTGCGGAGAACCTGCGGCGGGGGATGACGGAAGGCGAGGCACGCACGGCTGCTCTGCGTGAATTTGGTGGCGTGACGCAGGTGCGGGAGAGGTATCGTATGCAGCGTGGGTTGCCGTGGGTAGAACAGATTGTGCGCGATGTGCGTTTTGCTTTGCGGCAGTTGCGGAAGTCGCCGGGATTTACGCTGACGGCGATTCTTACGCTGACGCTTGGGCTGGGCGCAAATACGGCTGTCTTTTCACTGATCAACGCGCTGCTATTGCGGCCGCTGCCTGTGCCGCATGCGGATGAGCTGGTGGTGCTGCGCGCGGACAGCGATGACGATGGAAAATATGGTCCGAACTATAACTCCGGTGCGCCGCTGGCGCGTGCGCTGGAGAAGCGGCACGACGTGTTTGATTCCGTCGCTGCGGATACGGGGATGTGGCGGTTCCAGGTGCGCGGTGCATCCGGGAGTGCGAATGTTCCGGGATCCATAGTCAGTGGGCAATACTTCAGCGTGATGGAGACGCAGCCGTTAATGGGCCGGTATCTGACCCCGCAGGATGATCAGCCGGGAGGCGGACCGGGTGGATATGCGGTGGTGATCAGCGAGAATTTTTGGCGCACGTGGTTCAGCGGCGCGCCGGACGTGCTTGGGCGCAAGCTGGTGATTGCAAATGCGCCGTTTACCGTGGTGGGCGTAATGCCCAAGAGTTTTATTGGCGCTGCTCCTACAGCGCGACCGCAGATTTATGCGCCGATGTGGGCTGAGCCGGTCATTGACGCGCCATCGGACTTCATTGCCGGCGGAATGCACTCGTGGTGGCTCACTGTGATCGCGCGGCGCAAGCCTAGTGTTTCGCTGGAGCAGACAAATGTCGCACTGAGCGCTGTTTCCGGCAGGATTGTAGATGAGGTGGCTGCAGATAAGACTGCCGGCGATTGGACGACGGATGCGCGCAAGCACCATCTGCATTTTGTTGCCGAGCCTGGTGCGAAGGGTTATACGTATCTGCGCGAGATGTTTGTGAAGCCGCTGGTAGCGGTATTCTGCCTTTGCGGAGCAATGTTGCTGCTCGCCTGCCTGAACCTTGCCAGCCTTCTAATGGCGCGCGCCGCTGCGCGTGAGCGCGAACTGGCAACGCGGCTTGCAATGGGGGCAACGCGCGGGCGGCTTGTGCAGCAGCTGATGGTGGAGAGCCTGCTGATTGCGCTGCTGGGAACTGCGGCGGGCGTGAGCGCCGCTCCATTTGTGAGCGGGCTGCTGGCAAGGATGATTCTTCCCAGTTATCCCGGCATGCCGCTTGTGCTGGACACGACGCTTGATGTGCGTGTGTTGTTTTTTGTTGCGTTGATCGCGATTGTGACGACTGCGCTGATTGGGCTGATTCCTGCGCTGCGCGCCACGTCGAAGAACCTGAATGAACAGATCAAATCCGGCTCGAACGCAACGACGGCGCGGGAGAGCACGCGACTGCTGCCGCGTGTGCTAATGGGGCTGGAGGTTGCGCTTGCGCTGATGCTGGTGATTGGCGCGGGACTGCTGGCTACCAGCCTGACGCGGCTTTATACAACTGGGCTGGGCTTTGAGCCGAAGGGTATCGTCAACGTGAACTTTGAAATGGATAAACAATCGCTCGACGGCGATACGCTTGTGCGCTGGTACCAGCAATTCGGCGATGTGCTGAAGCGGCAGCCGGGAGTCGCGAGCGTGAGCTTTGCCTCGATACCACCCATGAGCGGCGAAACGTGGGACAGCGATCTTCACACTCCATCGAGTAGCGGGGACCGAGACGTCTACATGAACGCAGTCTCGCCCGATTACTTTTTGACCATGCACATTCCCATTCTGGCCGGGCGCGATTTTCAGTGGAATGAGACGAAGGCTTCCGGACTGAAGATCGTCCTGAGCCAATCGGCGGCGAAGATTTTCTTTCCAAATGGCAGCGCGGTGGGACAGACAGTGACGGGATGGAAGGGTAGTACCTATGCAGGCGCTACCTATGAAGTGATCGCGGTTGTCGGCGACACGCGCTATCGCTCGATCCAGGAAGATCCGCCCGCGGAGGGCTACGTTGCAATTACGCAAAGCGAGGAGCACAAGCCGTCTTATACGACCGTGATTCGTTCGGCGGGCCCGACTGCGCCGCTGGCAGCGGCTGTGCATGCGCTAGTTGCGCGGATGGCACCGGATATTCCCGCGCCGGTGATGACGACGATGGACAGCACGATTGATGCCTCGATTGGCGCGGAGCGGATGATGGCGACGCTGGCGGTTTTCTTCGCTGTGAGCGCGCTGCTGGTGACGGGGATTGGCCTCTACGGAACGCTGGCGTATGCGACGGCGCGGCGGACGAGCGAGATTGGGATTCGCATTGCGCTGGGCGCGCAGCGGCTGCGTGTAGTAACGATGATCTTCCGCGAAAATGCATGGGTGGCTGTGTGCGGATCGGCGCTGGGGCTGGCGATTGCGCTGTTTGCTTCGCGTGTGCTGGCTTCATTTCTCTACAACACTTCGGTGCGCGATCCGTGGGTGCTTGTGGGCTCCGTTGCTGCGCTTTCGTTGATAGCCAGTGCGGCTTCGCTGACTCCTGCGATTCGCGCGGCGAGCGTGGACCCGATGAAGGCGCTGCGGGCGGAGTAAGCGGCGTTATTCTGGAGGCAATGCGAATCCCCGCGCTGGTTTTCCTGAGTGCTGTTTTAGCTTTTACGCCAAACTTCGCCGCGGCCCAGCCTGCAAAGGTTACGCTGACGCCTGCGATTGTCTATGCGGGTGCGCCGGAGTTGATTCGCGTGCATGTGCCGGGCGCGCGCAGCATCGATGGTGAATGGCTGGGGCGAAAGATTGCGTTCTTTGCGAAAGATGGCGATTGGTTTGCTCTCGCCGGTGTGGATGTGGAAGCGCCGATTGGGCCTTCGACGCTGCACGTTATCGTGAGAACCGCAAACGGCAGCGAGGACCTGAGCCGGAGCGTGCCAATTCTGCAAGCGCACTACCGCACGGGGACGCTGACGGTTGCGCCGAAGTTTGTGGAGCCTCCCGCGGAGGCGCAGGCGCGGATCAAGGCGGAGAGCGAGTTCAAGGAGAAGGTGTTTTCTACCAGCGCTGAGAGGCCGCTATGGCAGGGCGACTTCCATGCGCCGGTGACGGCAGAGGCGACGGATAGCTTTGGCACGCGGAGGATGTTTAATGGGAAGCTGGCGAGCGTACACAAGGGCGCGGATTTTCGCGCAGGCGTCGGGACGCCGGTGCATGCGGGCAACAGCGGCGTGGTGGTGATTGCGCGGCCGCTCTACTTTGAAGGCAACTGCGTGGTGATTGACCACGGGCTGGGGCTGTACACGCTGTACATGCACTTCAGCCGCATTGACGTGAAAGAAGGGCAGCGCGTGAAGAGCGGCGACCCGCTGGGGCTGAGCGGCGCGACGGGGCGCGTGACCGGCCCGCATCTGCACTGGGCGGTGCGCTGGCAGAACGCGTATCTGGACCCGATCAAGCTGCTGAAGATGGATCTGAGCGAGATTCCGTAGATTCCGAGATGGGCGAAGTCAGCGAGCAAGTGCTGGGGATGGTGCGCGGGCCAAAGCCGCCGATATCCAATGCCACTTGAATGATCTGATGGAGTATGGGCAGGCGAAGGATCATGCCGCACCAGGCCCAGAAGAGATGGATGTGCTCAAGAGCACGGGCGAAGGCGAGAAGGCCTTCTTCTGGCTGCGTGCCGTCGGCGGGATCGTAACGCAGGCGGCGAATGGAACCCTGCGGAAGGGTTTCGGCGTCGATGAACTCCAGGCCGAGAGGATGTTGAGCCTCTATCCACTGGCGCAGGACACTGCATTGACCGCATGTGGCGGAGATGTAGAGCCTTGCCGTTGGCGTTGCGTGATACGGACGCCAGCGCAGGCGCCAATTGGAAACGGCGTCGCGATACGTGCGCCAGGCGAGTCCGTAGCGGGCTGCAAGATCGCGTTGTTCGTCCCAGTGGGCGATGCCTGCGGAGTAAATGGTGGTGACAACGGCGGCAGCGGCGAGCCAGGGATTGCGGAGTGTGAGCGCCCACAGAAATAGCGCGACTGCGCAGGAGAGCTGCATGGGATTGGCGCAGTAACGATAGATGCCGCTGGTGACAAGGCGTTGGGGCGGATCGTAGGGAATAGGTGTGCCTGAGCCGCGCTGTGCGAACTCCTGCACGGCGCTTACGCCGGGGAGTGAGGCGATGGCGATGATTTGGAGCGCGGCGATGAGGAGCGGGTGTGAGAGAGCGAGAAGCGGCTGCCAGATGGAAGTTGCGCCATGGATAGGGCGAAGAGCGAAGACGATTTCCGGGAACAGGAAGAGAAAGAGCAGGCCGGAGAGCGCGACCTGTAAGGTGGCGCGGAGCTTGAGGTGCGTGTTATCGAGGGTCCAGCGGGCGAGGCAGTAAGCGGGAGTGAGGACGAGGGCGAGGGAGACGGCTTCTCCGATGAGCCAAAGCGGCCAGGCCAGCTTCAGTTGCAGAAGCAGCGGCCCGAGAAACAACATCACCCAGAGATCGAGCAGGGTAAAGACCAGAAGGACTTCGGGAATGTCGAGTGCCGGGAAGGCGAGAATCGGCAGCGCTCCCCAGAGAATGACCCAACCGAACCAGGGTTCGAGCGGCATTCCCGCGAGCGCAGGGCCGGTGCTCTGGAAGGTCCACCAATTTGCGGTTAGATTGATGCGCTGAAGAACAACGAGCGAGGCCAGCGCCCACAGTACGCCGAGGAGCACGGCGGGAAAGATACGTTTGGTGCGTTTGTGCATGCGCTGTTGAACAAGGGCAGCGAAGACCGCCGCGGCGAGCGGGAAGTAGAGCACACTCATACCAATGACAGAGGGTCCCAGAAGCTGAGGCTGCATACGTTACCTCTCGGTTGCCGGGTTGGGCGTGGCGTTGGCGGTGATGAGGTAGCCAGCGGCCTGATAGACAGCGAGCTGCTCCCAAGGAGCGAAGTACCAATACGGATCAAGCTGGCGGTCAAAGCCGATGCGCCAGGTGACGGCGGTGTGTGTGGCGTCGATGGCGTGCCATGAAACATCGGAACTGCGCCAGCGAAGCCACTGCGTGAGCTTGCTTGAATCGCTGATGGTTTCGAAACGGACGTGGCCTGAACTGGTTTGCAGATCGGACTGAATGACGCGCATGGTGAGATCGCCGGGAGGGTCGCCCTCTGCGCCTGTGAAGTGGATGACGCGGAGATTTCCGACATTCAGGCCGGAACCACTCGCTTGAATCGGGCGCGGGAAGCCGATGCGGAGGAAGCGTGGGAGTGTGGTGGAGATTGCGGGGCTTTGTGCAAGTGCTGCTTCTACCTGCGTGGCGGGGGCGTTTACGATGCGCGTGGCTGTGGCGAACTGTGTGCGATTGAAGCTGAGTTGCGGAGAGACGCCTTCCAGCGTGAAGGGAAGAAGCAGGACGATACAACTGAGGGCCACGCTGCGATTTTTGCGCTTGCGACTGAGGTCGATGAGGCCGCCGATGAGCAGGCCTACGCCGAAGAAAAGCGGTGAGGCGAAGAGGATGCAGAGGTAGCCTTCGCCGACGAGGGGCGCGACGATCAGCAGCGCGAGGGCCATGCCGCGGAGGATGCCGCCTGTGGCGGATTTGGGCCAGGGTGCAAGCGCTAGCAGCAAAGCCAGCACGAGCGGAATGCCGATGAAAAGAAGCGACGTGTGCATCAGGCCTTGCACTCGGATGGCGCGGTAGATGAAACCGCCGATGATGAGCGCGGTGACCAGAAAGGCGATGCCGACGGCTCGAGTGCTGCCTTTGCGGCTGAGCGGGGGAGTGGACTCGACGGGGCCGAAGGACTCGATACGCGATTCGGAATCGGGCGCAGAAGCCTCGTCGGGATTGGGATGGAGATCGTCAGTCATGGAGTTTCTCCTTTCGGCGGAGCAACTAAGAAAGTTCTGGAAGCAGGTCGGCTTCGCGGAGCAGATCAAGGACTTTGGCGCGGATGGGTTTCAGAACAGGGAGTTTGGCGAGTGAGAGCATTTTAACGGTGAAGTCGATGGCGCCGTCGGCGAGGCGGCGGGTGCGCTGCTGATTGGGCGTTTCATCGTAGAAGAAAAGGACGAGCAAACCCATCTGGAGTGCCCACAGGGCAAGAGGTAGAAGCTCTTCGAGATCGCGCGGGAGGCGCTCGACGGAGAGAGCATCGCGGAAGATGAGCATGGCTCGGCGGCGCATCTCGCGGTTTGCAGGGCCGAGGCAGGAGAGCGGATGCGCTGGTTCGCCGGTGTAGCGGAAGATGATGCCGAGAAGCTTGCGGTCGTTCTGCGCGAGGTCGAACTTGGAGTGCAGCGCGGTGTGGAGGCGCTTTTTCAGCTTTTGGGAGTGGCTGAATGCGTCTGCGCAAAGTTGCTCCTGTGCAGACTGAACAGCTTCATAGTAGGCCTGGATGATGGCTTCCTTACTTGCGAAATAGTAATAAGCAGCGCTTTTAGCGACCTGGGCGCGATCGGCGATCTGTTGCATGGTGGCGGCATCGAAGCCGTTTTCGCGGAAGAGGTCTAGCGCAGCCTGATAGATGGCTTCGCGGGTCTGTTCGCCCTTAGTGGTGGATGGCTCGTTTTTGACCATGGTCAAATTGTGAACCATTCGAAGCGATGAGTCAAGAAAAATTTGAACGTGGTCAAATCAACAATCGAGGACATCGTTTTCGACGCATTTCCGGCCTGGCGAACTTTTTTCTCTCCTATGCGTACTTTCTGCATCCCTGAGCGCGGTTCCGTGCGGATAAGAGAGTAGAAGCGGACAGATGGCCAATGCGTGGCAGCCGGATTTTGAACAACTCGTGGAAGAGCACCAGTCGATGGTTTTCTCGCTGGCGCTTCGCATGACCGGCGACCGCGGGCTGGCGGAAGAGATTGCGCAGGATGCATTTCTGGCTCTGGACAAGAATTTGCGGAGCATTGAGAGCCCGGAGCATGCGCTTTTCTGGCTGCGGCGGGTGACGATGAGTAGAGCTACAGATGCATTACGGCGGCGGCGCGTGCGCGGGATGGATCTGTGGGTGGAGATTGAGGAACGGCATGGGCTGCCGGCGGAAAGTGCTGGAGCCGGTTCGGGATTGGGTTCGAGGTTGGGAGCGAGACTGGAAGCGTTGCTGACGACGCTTCCAGAGGCGCAGAGGGCGGCGATTCTGCTGAGGTACCAGGAGGAATTGACGCCGGAGGAGATTGCGGCGGCGCTGGATGCGCCTCTGGCCACGGTGAAGAGCCACTTGCAGCGGGGATTGAAGCTGCTGCGAGCCAAGGCTGAGAGCCATTTGAAGGAGTTTGTCCGCGGTATATAAAGACCGGGGAGCAACGACATGGACGACTTTGAGAAGGAACTGAGTGAGTCGCTTACGCGCAGGCCTGCCCCGCCAGGACTGAAGGGGCGGATTATGGCCGAGCGGGCGCGGCGCGCATCGGCGGAGCAGAATGGCCGACATGTGATGTGGATGCGGCTGGCGGCGAGTGTGACGATTGCCGCGGTTCTGGCTGGCGGAGCGGGCTGGCAGTGGCAGCGAGTGGAAGAACGGCGCAGAGGCGAAGAGGCAAGGCAGCAGGTGATGACGGCGCTGGGGATTACGGCGAAGGCGCTGGATAAGGTGCAGAAGCGGTTGCAGGCAAACGACGGGAAAGAGGACTAAGAATGAAGATGCGAGTTGCGGCGGTGTTGGTCTTGGCCTGGGCGGCGATGACGGGTATGGCTCGGGCGCAGGAGAAGTTTCCGGAGGCGTCGGTTATCGAGAAGGACCTGGCCGCGCGTGCGTCTGACGTGACGGAGGTGACGCTGAGCAAGCAGATGCTGAGCTTTGCCGCGCAATTCATGGATAAGGACGACAAAGACGACGCGCAGACGCGGAAGCTGATTGAGGGGCTGGAAGGCATCTATGTGCGCGACTACACCTTTGAAAAAGAGGGCGAAGTGACGCCGGAAATTGTGGAGAAGCTGCGCGCGCACTATGCGACCGGCGAGTGGACGCCGATGGTGCATGAGCGCGAGACGAAGACGCACGAGACCTCTGACGTAATGATGAAGATGGTGAATGGCGAGCCTCGTGGAATTTTTGTTTTGACTGCGGAGCCGAAGGAGCTGACGATTGTGCTGATCCTTGGGCCGATCCGCATGGAAGACCTGGGCAAGCTGCATGGGATTCATGGTCTGGGGTCGCTGGATGTGGTGAGCAAGGGCGTGAAGGCGAGCCAAGGCAAGTAGGAATCACTCAGTTAAAACCGGACGGATGAAAAGGGAGCGGTTATGAGAATGTATCTGTGGATTCCGGCGTGCGCGATGGCGCTGACGGTACCTGTAGCGGTGTTAGCCAGTGGAGGCGGCAGAGGATTTAACGGCGTGGTGGATGCGATTGAGTCGCAGTATCACGTGCGGGCGACGCGGATTCCGTTCATGGGCCTGATCAGCTTTATGGCACGCAAGGCGAGTCATGGCGCGGCGGCGAATCTGCATGTGGCCGAGTTTGAGAACTTCAGCGCAAATGTGGACGGCCAGGAGCTGGACCGCATGGTGGAGCAGAAGCTGGGAGATGGCTGGGAGCGCGTGGTGCGGGAGACTTCCAAGGCCGGACACGAGCAGTCGCTGATTTTTATGCGGCCGGAAGGCGCGCGGATGGGGTTGTTTGTTGTGGATAAAGACGGCAACGAGATGGATGTTGTGGAGGTGTCGGTCGATCCGCAGCATGTGGACGACGATATCAAGCACTACACGCATCACCATGAAAGCGATAATGCCGGCCAGGATGATTCGGACCACGATAAGGATAAGAACTAGCAGATAGCGCGGATCGAGCGAGTGTCTGGTGGCGCTTTCCATGTTGAACGGGTTGCTAAAATCGGGCCAGCATGGCTGGTTCAAGCGCAATAGAAATATCGGAGTATCGAGGACGGCTTGCGCCTTCGCCGACGGGGTATTTGCATCTGGGGCATGCGCGGACGTTTTATACGGCGTACATGCGCGCGCGGCAGGCCGGCGGAACGCTGGTAATGCGGATGGAAGACCTGGACACGGCGCGCAGCAGATCCTCGTATGCCGAGGCCGCGTACGAGGACCTGCGCTGGCTGGGGATTCGCTGGCAGGAGGGTCCGGGTGCGGGCCTGGGCCGTTCGGATCGAGACAAGGCCGACAAGAAAAACAAAGACGGAGGCCCGCATGGTCCGTATCTGCAGAGCAAGCGCGGCGCGGTGTATCTGGCTGCGTGGCACAAGCTGATGCGGGGAGGATTTTTATATCCGTGCAAATGTTCGCGTAAGGACCTGGAGCATGCCGCGGGTGCGCCGCATGAGGGCGCGGAGCAGGATGATGAGCCGGTCTACCCAGGAACATGCCGGGTACAACCTGCGGCTGAGAAGATAAAGAACCCTGAAAGCATGAACTGGCGATTTCGCGTGCCGGATGGCGAGGCGATTGAGTTTGAGGACGCAAATCTGGGGCCGCAGCGGTTTGTTGCTGGAGTGGACTTTGGCGATTTTCTGGTGTGGCGGCGCGACGGGTTCCCGAGCTACCAACTGGCGTGCGTTGCGGACGACGCGGCGATGCGGATTACCGAGGTTGTGCGCGGAGCGGATCTGCTGAAATCGACGGCGAGGCAGATCCTGCTGTACCGCGCGCTGGGGCTGAGGCCGCCGAAGTGGTATCACTGCCGGCTTGTGGTGGACCATAACGGCCAGCGGCTGGCCAAGCGGCATGACGCGCTGAGTATTCGCGCGTTGCGGCAGCGTGGATTGACGCCGCTGAAGGTGCTGGCGGCGGATGTGCCGATGGAGAGATAAATCAGGCGCGTTTGCCACGGATGTGATCGAGCTTCTCAAACAGCTCAGCGATGCGAACCACAATGGCGGCACCAGGTACGGCGAGTTCTCCGTTGGGGATGCGCTCCAGCCCGTTTTCCGTGCCGCGATAAGCTACCCGAGCGTTGGGATCGATTACCCAAACATACTGCACGCCGAATGCAAGGTATTCCTCAGCTTTTTTTCCTGCGCGGCGCAGTGTGTCTTCCGGTGAAAGGAGCTCTATGGCAAGAAGCGGAGGCTGAGTCAGGATGCTTGGCGTAGGATCACCCACACGAAGCACGCAAACATCCGGCACAAGAAATCTGCGCGCGTTGATCTGGACGCGCTGTTCGACGATGCCGAAGACGCCCCACACATCCATATTGTTGGTGAACAGTGCTGCAAGCAAGGTCTGCAGATATGCGTGCTCGAACTCTCCCAAGTTGCGCTCCACAACGATGCCATTGTCATACTCGCAGTCGGGCTCATAGACAGTGGAGAGATACTCCTCCACCGGGACAAACCGCTCATGCACGGGCTGGGTCGCCATGGGAATAGTATCGTCCTGACCTGGCGTTTGGCGCAATGCGGAATAGCGGCGGATAAAAAAGCCGGCCCCTTTTCGGAGCCGGCTTTTGAGTGCTGTCAACTTACTTGTGTTTGATGAATTTGCCGGTCTGGATCTCGCGCATAGCGGTCTGCAGCTCGGCCTGCGTGTTCATCACGATGGGACCGTACCAGGCGACCGGCTCCTCAAGCGGCTTGCCTGAGATGAGCAGGAAGCGGATGCCCTCAGGGCCAGCCTGGACAACGATCTCGTCGCCGCGATCAAAGAGCACGAGCGAGTGGTTCTTCGCATCGTAGACCGGAGTGGCGTTGGGATCGCGGCCATCTTCGGTGAGCACGGCGCGAGGGTCGCTGGCGTCGCGGAAGGTTCCCGAACCGGCGAAGACGTAGGCGAAGGCGTTGCGCTCGACTTCCACCTTGATGCGCTTCAGCTTGCCGGGTGGAACAGAGATGTCGATGTAGCGCGCGTCTGTGCCAAATTGCCCGGCCCCGGATTTTCCAGCAGAGACGCCTTCGACGGGACCGGTTTTGCCCCAGAAGTTGCCGCAGATGATGCGAGCGTGTGTGCCGTCATCCTCGGTGACTTCAGGGATGGCGCTTGCAGGAATGTCCTGGTAGCGCGGATCGGTCATCTTGAGGCTTGCGGGCAGGTTAGCCCAGAGCTGGAAGCCGTGCATGCGGCCCTGCTCGTCGCCTTTGGGCATCTCCTGGTGCAGAATGCCGGAGCCCGCGGTCATCCACTGCACGTCGCCTGAGATCATGCGGCCCTTGTTGCCAAGGCTATCGCCGTGGGCCACCTCACCGGCCAGGACGTACGTAATGGTCTCAATGCCGCGATGCGGGTGCCAGGGGAAACCGGCAATATAGTCGCGCGGGTTCTCGTTGCGGAAGTCGTCGAAGAGCAGGAACGGATCGAATTCCTTGGTTTTACCGAAGCCGAAGGCGCGCTCAAGCTTGACGCCAGCGCCTTCCATGGTGGTTTGTGTTTGAAGAATCTCTCTTACGGGCCGCAGGGACATGGTGGCGGACCTCCTTTTGCGCTTGTATTGAATAGATGCACGAGGAAGATATTCGTTGCAACGACTAATTTATTCCCGCTGGCTCTGGATGCAAGTCCTGATCGCGCAGGCCGATAAGGTAGAGCAGACCGTCGAGGCCGAGCGTAGCGATGGAGTGGTCGGCCTGGGCGCGCACGATTGGTTTTGCGCGGTAGGCGATGCTCATGCCGGCAAGCTGCATCATGGGCAGGTCGTTTGCGCCATCGCCCACGGCTACGGCCTCTTCGAGGGGAATCTTTTCGCGCTCGGCTATCTGCTGAAGCAGGGCGGCTTTGCGCGTGCCGTTCATGATGGGCGGGATGACGCGGCCAGTGACTTTGCCGTCGACAATTTCAAGCTCGTTGGCGTGGAATTCGTCGATACCGAGGCGGGCTTGCAGCGATTCTGCGAAGAACGTGAAGCCGCCGGAGAGGATGGCGGTGTAGTAACCGCGCGATTTAAGCGTGCGGAAGAGCCGCTCCGCGCCGGGCGAGAGTGGAATGCGCTCGCGCAGGGCAAGGGCCTGCTCGGCGGGCAGGCCTTTGAGCAGGCCTACGCGGCGGGTGAAGCTTTCGTCGAAGTTGAGCTCGCCGCGCATGGCGGATTCGGTGATTTTGGCGACCTCTTCGCCGACGCCGGCAAGCCTGGCGAGTTCGTCAATGACTTCGCCCTGAATCAGGGTGGAATCCATGTCGAAGACGAAGAGGCGGTGGCTGTTTTCGCGACCGGCCAGATGCGGTGTGTCGCTCTGAAGAGCAATGTCGAGGGAGAGATCGGTGGCTGCGGCAAGGAGTTCCGCGCGCAGTTCTTTTTCTCGTTTTGGTTGACCTGTGAGAGACCACGACAAAACTGCATTGAATGGCTCGCTGGTGGGCGCGAGGCTTGCGGTCAGCTGATCGGCGCGTGCGATCTGCAGACCGTGTGCGGCAATCATGGTGCGGATGCTTTCCTGATGCGCATCGGTGATGACGGGACCGAGGATCGTGAGTAGAAATGGATATGGCGCGTGGGTCACGTTGGGCTGGGTTGCGTCCGTCATGGTGATTCCACTATACGGGGAGTGCAGGACGAGAGGTCCGTGAGCGGGTTGGTCTGTTACTGCCGGTTGGCGCTCCACTTCCGCTGTTGAAGCTCTTCAATTGTGGCGGCAGTTGGGACTCTTCTTTCAATGCGCCTCTTCTCGCGCCGCCGCCCGGTGCGGAAACACCAGCACGCAGATCACAATCAGCGCCAGCAGCACGCCTGAAAGCTCAAAGCGGCTGATGGCAAAGCCGCCCTTGGCCACCGGCTTGTCGAAGAGATCGCCCGAAACCGCGCCCAGAGGCCGCGTCAAAATAAACGCCGCCCAGAAAAGCCCCGTCCGCGAAATCTTTGTGGCGAAATAGAGCACCGCCACCAGCACCAGCGCTCCGCCAAAAACGTACACCGAGCCCAGATAGCCCAGCCCCATCGAGTCCGAAGCCCAGTCGCCCAGCGCCGTGCCCAGCGTCTGCGAAAACATGATCGTGAGCCAGTAAAAGAACTCCGCGCGCGGCCCGCTCACCGATCCCACGGAGACCGTCCCCGCCACCTTGTACCAGATGCCCAGCGAAGCAAGCAGCAGCGCCATCAGCAGTATCGAGCCCCACAGGTAGCCAAGCCCCTCATCGCGATCCGCAAGGTCCGCAAGCGTGGTGCCCACCGTAGTAGTGGCAATAATCGTCGCCCAGTAAAGCAGCGGATAGAATTTTTTGGCCAGAATCTGCGCCGTCACCAGAACAAGAAAAAGCACGGCAAAGATCGCCGTGCCCCACGCGTAGCCCACTCCGCCGAACTTCAGCGCGGCATCGCCCATCGTGGCTGCATCGCCGCCGGCTTCACCCAGCGTGGTGCAGAGAATTTTGATGATCCAGAAAGTAAAGGTGACAGCGGCCACCTTGCTGAACTCGGTAGCCGCACCTGTATTGGGCGTCTCTGCAGACATCCGTCCCTCCTATATATGCTTACGCCGCGGTACAAGAATAGACGGAATGGTATGAAGAAATACTTAGATCAGCTCGTAACCCGCAAACCAGTAGCCAATCTCAAAGGCCGCCGTATCCTCGGCATCCGAGCCGTGGATCGCGTTCTCTTCAATCGAGCTGGCAAACTTCTTGCGGATCGTGCCCTCTTCCGCGTTCGCCGGGTTCGTCGCGCCCATCAGCTTGCGAAGATCCGCAATCGCGTTCTCCTTCTCAAGCACCAGCAGCACAATCGGCCCCGACGACATGAAGGTCGTCAGCCCGTCAAAGAACGGGCGCGCGCTATGCACGTGATAAAAGCCCTTGGCCTGGTCCTTTGAAATGGACTGCTTCTTGATGGCCGCAATCTTGAATCCGGCCTTTTCAATCTCGGCCAGAATTCCGCCGGTGTAGCCCTTGCGGACCGCGTCCGGCTTGATGATGCTGAAGGTGCGCTGTGACACTGCTGTAAACTCCTCGTTCGTAAGAATCCGTTTCCATTGTACTTGCCCCACCCCAGATCGTTTTGTCCCTCTTCCCTGGTCCCTTCCTGTATTGGTCCCTCGACCCCTCGGTCCCTGCTTTTTCGTCCTTCGTCCCTCGTCATACGTCCCTTAACCTGATAACAGATGGCCTCCGAATCCCAGCTTCCCCCAAGCCGGACCCCGAAACGTGAACTGACACGCGGTCTCGAAGCCTTCGCATCCCGCGACTTCCGCCTGTATCAGTTGGCGCGCGTTGCGGGCATCCTCGGCGCGGAGGCGCAATCGGTCGCCGTCGCGTGGCATGTCTATGCCATGACGCACCGCGCTCTCGATCTTGGCTACACCGGCCTCGCGCTCTTCTTTCCGGCGCTCCTGTTTCTCTTACCCGCGGGCCATGTCGCAGACCGCTTTGACCGCCGTCGCGTCATCCTCATCTGCTATTGCCTGCAACTGCTCTGCACCGTCGCTCTCCTTGTCATAACGCTCGGTGGCGTCCGCTCCGTATGGCCCATCTACGCGGTGCTCTTCACCATCGGCAGCGGGCGCGCCTTTTCCGGCCCGGCCAGCTCCGCGCTGATCCCGCATCTCGTCCCGGAAGGGCAGCTCGTAAACGCCATCACCTGGGGCGGCGCCATCTTCCAATTCGCCAACACCGCCGGACCCGCTATCGGCGGACTGCTCTTCACGCTTCCTCTCGCACATTTGCTGCCGCGCCATCCCGGTCTCTCGCATGACCTCGCCGGCGCGGGCATCGTCTATCTCTTCACGCTCCTGGCCCAGATCTGGTTCATCGCTATCATCGCCAATCTCCACGTGCGCCCCGGCCGCATGGAGCATCGCGCCGCTTCTCTCAAGGTCATCTTCGCCGGCTTCCAGTACGTCCGCGGCATGCCCCTGCTGCTCGGCGCGTTTTCTCTCGATCTCTTCGTCGTCCTGCTCGGCGGAGCCGTTGCGCTCATGCCCATCTTCGCGGAAGAAGTCCTGCACACCGGCCCGCGCGGCCTCGGCATGCTTCGCGCCGCGCCCGCTGTCGGAGCCATGATCACCTCGCTCCTCCTTGCGCGATTCCCGCTCAAGCGCCACGCCGGCCACCGGCTCTTCATCGCCGTCGCCGTCTTTGGCATCGTCACCGTCATCTTCGGTCTCTCGCACTCGCTCTGGCTTTCGCTCGTGGCGTTAGCCATAAGCGGCGCGGCAGACATGATCTCCGTCATCGTTCGCGGATCGCTTCTCCAGCTCGCCACGCCACCCGAGATGCGCGGCCGCGTCTCCGCCGTCAATTCGCTCTTCCTCGGCGCATCCAACGAGTTCGGAGAATTTGAGAGCGGCGTTACCGCCCAGTGGTGGGGAGCCGTCCGCGCCACCGTCATCGGCGGCATCGGTTCACTCTGCGTAGCCGGCCTGTGGTCCGTTTTCTTTCCCAGCCTCCGGCAGGTCGATGAGCTCAGCTCCGAAAAACTCCGCGCCCAGGCTCCTGCCGGAACCAGAACGCCTAATCGCTGAACTCTAGGCCGTCGTGCGGACAAATGCAGTCATGGGACATGGACAGGCTTGATCTTTAAGAGGTAGGCCGGGGATTTATCCCCGGCAATAAAACGCACAAAAGCGGCAGGGACTTTACGCAGGGTCTGACAAATCGGCTTCGACTTGTTTCGTAACAGGGCACAACTTTAGTCGTGCCGAAAATGACTCAAAAACGGCGGGGCTTTAGCCTCGGAGGCATGCTGTTCTCCGCTTCCCCAACCAACCACTTTTCAGTAACCTATCATCTGAATTCTGTAATCGCGCGGAGCGTCTATGAAAAACTTGAAGGCCATCCTCATCCCCATCGTCATCACCTTACTCATTGGCGGCATCTATCTCGCCGTCGTCTTCCACAATCGCGCCAAAGATGCCACAGCCACCAACAAGGCTCCCGAAGAACACCTCACCGCCGATGAGATCGCCATCGACCGCCAGGAATTCCCCGCGCATTTTGACGATGTCGCCGAGCTCGCCGGCAAATCCGTCTGGATGCGCGATGGCTATTCCATGCCCTACTACGCCTTTGCAGGCGGCCGCGTGAACTACGCCAAACAGATCGGCCTGCTCTTACCCGCTCAGCGCCTCGATGTGAAAAAGGCCATCAAAGCCGCCGCGCCGGCCAGCGTCTCCAACAAGGTCCCGCACGGCGATCACCAGGCCCTGCTCGTCTTCACCCTCCCCGGCGATACAAACGAGTACGCCGTCGCAGTCGGAGCCATGCAAGGCCAGCAGGAGCAGTACTTCGACGACCTGCTCTTCTTCTACGACGACCCGCACACCATCTACTCCCACTGGCCCAAGGACATTTGGGATGCTATTGCTGCTCACCAGCCCAAACAAGGCATGAACGAGCTGCAGATGAGCCTCGCCCTGGGCATGAACATCACCGTAGACAGCCAGGACAAGGGCAACCGCACCGTCACCTATGACGTGAACGGAAAGAAGACCGCCGTCACCTTCTCGAAAGACAAGGCCACAACGATTCAGGCGCAATAAACTCCCTTGCCTCCCGAAATGAGGAACCCGCTTTCCCTGTTGAACCGGCCCGTACATTACGAAAGTCCATTGCCCTTTCGTAACCAATCCCTCTTTAGATAATTTGCACAAAATAACCCTCGAATGTGCTTCACTTAGAATCAGCGGAAAAGAATGGCCCGACTCTTCCATGGATTCGGGCCATTCTTTTTGCATTTAGACCTCTCCGGAGCCCCATTTTTGTCAAGCCTTGAACCTGTGGATTGTCCGCGGCAAAACGGCCCGTTCCCGGACTCGAATCTCAGCTTGTACACAAAGCAAAGCAGTTAAGCGAACAAAAGGAGGAAAGTTTTTTATTTTCAGGGGGGTCTGATTTTTTAGTAACCTGCGTATTTAATTAAGTAGTAAACACCAGTGCTCCGCCGCCCAAAATCTCCAACCCACAAAAGATATATCTCAAAACATATTGACATTTGAATTTGAAAGATATATCTTTAGCTATATCGAAAGGAGATCTCGATGAAAGAGGATTTGTTTCAAGCATTTAAAGCACATCATTGGCATTTTGCAGGACATGGACATTGCAGGGAGGGACGCGAAGAGCGTCACGGGCGCAGGCCCGGTGCCGGCTTCGGCCCAGGTTTTGGAGGCGACGACTTCGGCGGACGCGGACCCGGTGGACCCGGCTTTGACGGCCCTCGTTTCGGCCGTCGCGGCTTTGGCCGCGGAGGTCGCGAACGCCTGTTCGACGCGGGCGACATCAAACTGGTCATCCTCAAGCTGCTCTCGGAAGAGCCCAGCTACGGCTACCAGCTCATGAAGACCATGGAAGAGCGCCTCGCAGGCGGCTACTCGCCCAGCGCCGGAGTGATTTACCCCACACTCACCATGCTCGAGGAAGAGGGCCTGATATCAGCCTCGACCTCGGAAGGCAACAAGAAGGTCTACTCCGTCACCTCACAGGGTCTCGAGTTCCTCGAAGCCCACAAGCAGCGGATCGGCGAGCTCTTCATGCGACTCGAAGAAGCAGGCGAGGAGTTCAAACGCGGCCGCTCACCAGAAATGATGAAAGCCTTCATGAACCTGCGCGGAGCCATCTGGGCGCGCCTCGCCCGCGGCAACGCCACACCGGAGCAGATTCAAAAGCTTTCCGAAATCGTCCACAAAGCAGCAAAAGAGATCGACGAGCTCTAACCCCCGTCGCAGAAATCCCGGCAACACGCGGGAACGGAGTAGCGGGGCTGGTAGGCCGGGGATGGTAGGCCGGGGCTTTAGCCCCGGCAACAACCATTGCAAACGAAAAGGGGCTTTAGCCCCTGAGGCATGCTTTTGCGCTCTACAGGCCAGGCAATGAATTCATTTTGTCTTGAAAATTTGTGTGGACATACGCGTAATCGGCAATCCCTCTACGTTCCGGATTGGCCGCAATATAAGCCAATTGATTATCGAAATCTTCACTGTCACGAACGCGGTGCTCATGAAAGCCCGTCTGCCAGACTTCTCCGCGAAACTGCTCCCGCACTCGATGAGAAAAACCACCCTTGATACATTGCATGCAACGCTCCACAGTCTGCTGGGTTGATGGCGTAAGCAGCACGTGAATGTGCTCAGGCATAATCGCGAACCCATGCAGTAGATAGCGCCCTTCATCGCGGTAATGAAAGAGCGTATTGAGGAGCAGATCTGCGTTCGCTGTTCTCACGAATAGAGCGCGACGTTGGTATGTCACAGTTGTGACGGCATAAGTTGGCATGAACAATTGCGCGGGACTTGCAAACAGCATACCTCAGGGCCTGAAGGCCCGGATCGCGTGACTGCGCCAGTTGCCAGGGATAAATCCCTGGCCTACCTTCATCCCTACCGCTTCAACAAATCAATCGGCTCGCGAAAATCCGTCACCCTTACATACTTCGCCAGCGCCGGATGCTGCCGCTCAAGCGCCACGTACATCTCCCACGCCACCTTGCGATAGCTGAAGTGTCCCGCCGGACCCGACCGCAGCTCGGAAATATACTGCGCCTCTGCAAAGTCCATCTTGAACAAGCACCGCACCCGCGTAGCCAGCGGCAGCAGATACTTGGCCGACTCCGCAGCCTCCGGAGCCTTGCCCGCCGCAATCCGTCCGCTAGCAGTAAACGCGCCCTCCACCGCAGCCCTGTACTCACCCACAATGCCGGCCTCAGCCAGCCCCGCCGCATCACCCGTCTCCGGAACATCGTATCCATGCCGCGCGGTAAAATCCTGCATGATCTGCGTCACGCGCCGGTGCCGATGCATATCGCGGAAGCCGCCAATATCCATCAGTATGTCGAACCGCAGCGCCGCACCAGAATGAAACGCCCGCAGCACCTCATCATGCCGCCCGCGATGCTTCAGCCCCAGCTCAATGATCTCCAAAACCCGTGCTTCCGGCAGGCCAACAACAACATCGCGCACCTGCCGGTACGGATAGTGGCTCGCCGCGTAAAGCAGCGTAGCCGCAAGCTCCACCTCCAGCGTCTCCGTCCGCTCCACCAGATCGACAACCGGCGAATCTGCGATTGCCAACGCACCTAAAATCTCAGACGCGGCGAGAGCCAGCTCCTTCTTCGTCTCAATCTGGTAAGCATTCGCCTCGGCATACTTCACCAGCGTCGGCGCCACGCGCACTTCGCGCTCACTGGCACTTGCATCAGGGTTCGGATTCCATGCCGCACCCGCAGCCGCATCCTTCAGCTTCTGCCCCAGCTCCCGCACCTCAGCCAAAGGACTTGAAAGCAGCCGCGAGACCTGCGTCTCCAGCGTCCGCGCATTCACAATCTGCCCCAGAGATGTATTCGTCGCCAGCGGCAGCAGATACCGCGCGACATCAAACGCCCTTGCCTTCAGCGTTCGTTCATACGCATCCTGCTTCATCTCATCAGGCCGCGCCACGCGCTCGCGCAAAGCATCCTGCACCGCAGCGGTAGTCCGCTCATAAGCCCCAAACAGCCCTTCAACCGTCTCCGTATAAAGCTGCCGCGAAGTCGAATCCTCACCAAAATCAGGCAAATACCAGCCTGACTTCATGAAATTTTGATAACGCGTCGACCGCTCCTGCCCATCCCACCGTTGCTCATCCACCAGCACAATCGCTGCCAGTAAACTCAGCCGCTCAATCGCAAACGCAATATGCGCCAGGTCCGCAATCGACCTGTGTCCATACTGAAAATAAAAAGTATTCAGAAACTGCTCAGCCCGCTGCGAGCTGATCTCCTTCAGCGACTCTTTCATCGAGAGCGCCGAGCGCGAATACTTCGCCATCGCATACGCCAGCACTTCCGGGTCGGCCCCGTGCACGGCATACACGTCGGTCTGGTTCCGGGCCTGGCTCACCGCACCCGCGGATAACAAAGATTCACTGGACATACACGTAGGCTCAGGACCAGAATACTTCACAGGAATCAACATGGGATTTGCAGAACAAATACCTCCCGTTGGTTCCGTGGAGCACCGGGCCATGCGTCAATTTCAGATACGCACCTCGAACAAGCCCCGTCCCCTGCCATCGGGCCGCTGGGCCATGACACAGCGGCTTAACGATCTCCTGTTCGCTCACTGGCCTCTGCCGCCCGCCGCACTCGCCCCGCTCATTCCAGACGGCATGCAGATCGACACCTTCCAGGGCAGCGCCTGGCTCGGCGTCGTCCCCTTCTGGATGGACCGCATCCGCCTGCGCGGCCTGCCCTCCATCCCCGGCGCGCGCCATTTTCCTGAAATCAATCTCCGCACCTACGTCCGCGACCCGCAGAACGGCATGCCCGGCGTCTATTTCCTCTCCATTGACGCCAATAACCTTCTCGGCGCAGCCGCCGCGCGCGTACTTTACAACCTTCCCTGCCATTGGGCAGAGATGCGCCACCAGCAGCGCTCCGAGCGCGAGTTCGCCTTTTACTGCCGCCGCCGATTCACCGGCAAGCCTGTCGTCTTCAAGGCCCGCTACCGCGGTCTCGGGCCCTCCCACAAGCTCGCGGACACGCGCCCCGGATCTCTTGAATTTTTCCTCACCGAGCGCTACTGCCTCTTCACCCGCGACCGCGAAGGCCAGCCGGCCCGCGCCAGCATCCACCACGTGCCCTGGCCGCTTGAAGACGCCGAGGCCGAGATCGAACATAACGACCTGCCGGCATCCCTCGGAATAAACCTGCCCTCAGGCCCGCCCGTCCTGCACTACTCTCGACGCATGGCTCTCTACATCTGGCAGCTGGAGCGCCTGCAACCCACCCGCGGAGCACATCGCATGCCAGCCGCCGCAGTCCCATCTACTTAGCCAGCATTCTTCTGCCGCTTCCACAACGGCACAGCGCCACAGTCCGCGTAGATAATGTCGTCACGAGATTGGAGTTTATGCGAAGATGATTGGAGACGATGCCATCCGCCGCGTATCACCGTCATGATCTGAGCGACCACGCCTGGAAATTGCTTGCCTCTCATCTTCCC
>NZ_JBEKYX010000068.1:0-21346 GCF_049510455.1 Occallatibacter sp.
GTTTGCCGTGCGGCAGTTGCGCCGCCATCCGGGTTTTGCGCTCACCACCATCGTCACCCTGGCGCTCGCCATCGGCGCCAATACAGCCATCTTCTCCATCGTCAACGCGCTCATGCTGAAGAACCTTCCCTATCAGCAGCCGGAACGCATCGGCACCCTCTTTCGCCTCGTAAAAGGCGGCCAGCCGTTCGATGGCCGCCACTCCATCGACGGCCTGAACTGGGAGCGTCTTCGCGACAACGTGCCCTCACTCATCTCCGCCGTTTCCAGCCGCGGAGCCACCGGAGTCAACCTTGAAGCCAGCCGCTCCGTTCAATACATCCAATACGGCCGCATCTCCGCGCATTATCTCGACGTCCTCGGAATCCAGCCAGCCCTCGGCCGCAACTTCACCGCGGCTGAAGACCTCCGGCACGGACCAAAATCCGCCATCCTCAGCTACAACCTCTGGCACACCGCATTCCATGACGACCGCAGCCTCATTGGCCAGTCAGTCCGTCTCAAGGGCGAGCCATACACCATCATCGGAGTCCTCTCGCAAAACGCAACCACCCCGCTCAACGCCAGCCTCTATACCGCACTGCAACCCAGCCGTGACCACGAAGGGGAAGGCACCAACTACGACGCCATCGTCCGCCTCCAGCCCAACGCCACATGGCAGCAGGCCAACGCTGAACTCAACCGCGCATGGAGCGATTGGGGCACAACTCTCGCACCGCAATACGGCCCCGGCGCAAAAGTCTCCTTCTACACCGTGCCCTTGCAAAAAGGCCAATCCGCCAAACTGCGTCCCAAAGCCCTGGGCCTCATGTTTTCCGCTGGATTTATCCTGCTCATCGCCTGCGCCAATCTCGCCGGGCTCACACTCGTCCGCGTCACGCAGCGCACCTCGGAGATGGCCACGCGCCTCGCACTCGGAGCCTCGCGCTGGCAGCTTCAGCGCCAGCTCTGGATAGAAAATCTCCTGCTTGCAGCCATTGGCGGCCTCATCGGAATCGCCGTCGGGTACACGGCGCTGCGCGGCCTTCTGTCGCTCCTGCCTGAAAACTATCTTCCCGTATCCCAGGTCCCGCTCGATCTCCGCGTTCTCACCTTCACGCTCGTTCTATCCTTGCTCACCAGCATCCTCTTCGGCATGATCCCCACACTAGCCGTACGCAAAGTAGACCTGCGCTCCTCCATGGCAACCCGCGGAGCAACCAGTGAAGGCCTGCGTCTGCGCCAGGCCCTTATTGCAGGGGAAGTAGCCCTCACTGTTCTCCTGCTCGCCGGCTCAGGCCTTCTCATCCGCACTCTTGTGCATCTTGAAACCCTGCCGCCCGGCTTCAACGCCAGCGGCGTCATGACCGCCAAAGCCTCACTCGACGACGCCCGCTACCACGATCCCGTAGCCTTCCATAAGCTGCTCACCGAAAGCACAGCCGCGATGCGTCGCATTCCCGGCGTTCAAAGCGCAGCCGTCGGCCTCACGCTTCCCTATGAGCAATTTCTCAACGATCAGGTCAAACTCCACGACGGCCCCTACGCCAATCAACAGGTCGGCTCGGACTTCAACTACGTCACGCCCGATTATTTCCAGGCTTTGCAAACGCCAATCCTCGCAGGGCGTAGCTTCACTGACTCCGATGGCCCCAACTCCCAGTCCGTAGCCATCGTCAATCAAGCCTTCGCGCAAAAGTTCTTCCACGGCGAAAGCGCAATCGGCAAAACTCTCGACGACGGCACCCTCATCGTCGGGATGGTCAGCAATGTGCAACTAGTCTCCGGCCTTGACTCCGCCGCACCCATCCAGAGTGAAGAAACCATCTACGTTCCCGCAGCTCAGTGGGTCGATCGAATCAGCCTCGCGCTCCTTCACACCTGGTACCAACCAAGCTGGATCGTCCGCACTGCTGCTCCCGTTTCCGGCCTCACAGAACAAATGCAGCACGCGCTGGCCGATGTCGATCCCGGCCTTCCCTTCTCCGGCTTCTACAGCATGAATGACCTGCTTGCAAAATCTCTCGCAGACCAGCGCATTGAGGTGGCTCTGCTAAGCGCAATGGCTGGCCTTGCTCTCTTGCTCAGCGCCGTAGGCATCTTCGCGCTGGTAGCCAACATGGTGGCGCAGCGCACGCGCGAAATCGGCATCCGGATTGCGCTCGGCTCCTCTATCCGCCGGGCAATCCTCCACGTGGGCAGATCTGGAGTGCTCGCCTCGGCATCCGGCCTGGTCCTGGGCCTGCTGCTCTGCGCGGGAGTGCTACGCGTGATGCGCAGCGTCCTCTATGGCGTTGGAGTCTATGACGGCGTGACGCTCGCAACTGTCGTGCTCGCCCTGGCAGGCATTACAGTCGTCGCCACGCTCATCCCGGCGCTTCACATCGCCCGCATCAATCCCGTCGACACCCTGCGAGACGAGTGAGCCTTGCATCCCATGCGCAAGCCCTCTACGATACGACAGTTAGTCGTATGAAAATCGCATCCAAGCTCACGCCGCCGGGCCAGCAGCTTCGCCACGGAAAAATCTGCGTCGCCATTCAGGCCGCCACGCCTGCTGAAATGTTCGAGCGCGCCACGCTGGCTCTGAAAGACGCAAAGTTTTTCGAGTTACGGTTGGATTCACTGCCCAATCCAGCCTCCGCGCTGCCTCGCCTGAAGGCATTTCTCGCGGCGAACCCAGGCGTCACCGCCATCGGCACCTGCCGCCGCAAGCCCAACGGCGGGCACTTTATGCAGTCCTTGTCTGACGAGCTTGCAATCCTGTTAAAAGCCGCCCGCGCCGGCTGCAAAATCATCGACCTCGAAGTCGAATCCGCCGAAGAATCCTCTCCCGCGCAATTCGAAAAATTCCGCACCGCGCTCGGCTCGACAGGCGCATCGCTGCTCATCAGCTTCCACGATTTCTCCAAAACGCGCCATCTGGACCGCGCCGCGGACCGCATCGCCGCCTTCGCGCCCGATTACATCAAAGTCGTCTCCACCGCCCAGACGCTCTCCGACAATCTCGCCATCCTTCGCCTCATTGAAGACCGCTCCACATCGTCGCGCGTCGTTGGCATTGCCATGGGCGAAGAAGGCCTGGTAAGCCGCGTCCTCGGGCCGCGCGAAGGCGCTGCCTTCACATTCGCTTCACTCGAAGATGGCACTGAAACCGCACCGGGCCAGGTCTCCGCACGCACGCTGCGCCGTCTCTACCGCGCCGACAAGCTCAACTCCGAAACTCGCGTCTTCGGCGTCGCGGGCAATCCCATCACGCACTCGCTCTCGCCGCTCATGCACAACACCGCCTTCCAGCGTGAAAAGGTGAACGCCGTTCTGCTGCCGCTCAAAGCCAAGACCGCCGCCGATCTGGTAGCACTCATGATTGAGCTGCCAATGAGCGGTGCGGCCGTAACGATGCCGCTCAAGCTTGAGGTCCTTCCGCACCTCGACCACATCGACCCCATCGCCCGCCGCATTGGCGCCGTCAACACACTGCGCATTTCTGCGGACGTCAAGCTCTCCGGCTACAACACCGATGTCCACGGCGTCGTAAACCCGCTCGCCCAGCGCATCCAGCTCAAAGGCGCGCGCATCGCAGTCCTCGGCGCAGGTGGAGCAGCCCGCGCCGCCGTCTTCGGGCTCGTCGATGCAGGCGCAGAGGTCTTCATCCTCAACCGCACGCATGAGAATGCCGTAGCTCTGGCCCGCTCCGCAAAGGCCAAGGCTCTCAGGCACGATCAGTTGGCTAAGAATCACTTCGACGCCATCCTCAACTCCACGCCCTGCGGCATGAAAGGCTCCCCGCAGGCGCTCCCACTGGCAGAGAACGAACTGAACACCAACCTGGTCTTTGAGATGGTTTACAACCCGCTCGAAACGCCTCTGCTCAAACTGGCCAGATCGCGCGGCATTTCCACCATCAACGGTCTCGAAATGTTCGTGCAGCAAGGCGTGCGCCAATTCGAAATCTGGACCGGCAAAACCCCACCCGAAACCGAGATGCGCCGCGTAGTCGAACGCGAGCTGAAGCGCCGCGGCTGACCCCTATACAGTCACCCGAATTGGTGGAAGAATGGAGTAGGATTCAATCCTACTGGAGGCTGGCATGCGCTCTACCAAACAAATGAGCATCACCCTGTCCAACGAACAAGCCCGCTCGGTTCGCAAAAAAGTTGAGTCCGGCCACTATGCTTCAGAGAGTGAGGTCATCCGTGACGGCCTCCGCGCACTCGAGAGAGAAGACGAAGCACTGGAACATTGGCTGCGCACAGAAGTCGTGGCAAGTTACGAAGAGATGAAAGCCCATCCATCGCGAGGAATGACAGTCGATCAAGTGCTCGCCAAACTTGCTGAACATCGCAAGACACGTCTGAGGGCCAGTTGACCTACGAAGTCATCGTTAGCCCAAGAGCCCGGGCACAGCTCATCGCTCTTTACGATTACATTGCTGATTCTTCTACGGAAGAGATAGCCGACAACTATACATCCGCGATCCTTGCTCACTGCCGCGGCCTCAGCACATTTCCAAGCGCGGAGCCCAACGCGATGACATCCGCTCCGGCATACGTATCTTCGGCTTCCGCAGACGCGTCTCAATTGCATTTCAAATAGGAGAGACCTCAGTAACAATACTCGGAGTCTTCTATGGCGGACAAAATTTTGAAGCGTTATTGAAAGAAGGGGAAGACTGAATCTAGCGCTTCTTCTTCCCCGCCTTCCCCTGTTTCGCCCCAGCCTTCGCGCCCTTCTCTTCTTCCTTGCGCGAAGAAGGAATCGGATCCATATCCGGCCCCACGCGCTTCACTGTCGTATCAATCAACTGGTAATTCAGCGTGCGCGGCGCGACGGGGCTCACCACACCGGTATCCGGATCTACCTTCACGCTCTCCGGCAAGCCCAGCAGGAAGCTGAACTGCGGAGCCACGCCGCCCGGCACACCCGGCCCCTTGGGCACAGAAACCTGAATCACCTTCACAGGCAAAAAGCCCGCAATCGGATGCAGACGGAAGGCCGTTTCATAGCGATGCCGCTTGGTGCTCCACGTAAACACACGTACCTGGTCGAAATCAAACGGCAGCCCGGCCTTTGGCGGAGCAAGCACCGTGACGAACTCCGGCTTCTGCGTCGTCACCGGCTGACCGCTTGCGTCCACATTCTCGTCCGCCACCTTGGTCAGCACATACGCGCCAATAATGCGCTGGCCCTCGGCATACTGCGCAATCTCGTCCGGCACATCCACATCCATACGGCTCGATAACAGCCATCCGGCGCGGCCCTCGCCATCGCGCACCAGCCACCAGTCCTCCAGAATCGGCGGAGCCACTGGCACCACAGCCGATGCAGACGGCGCTACCGTCTTCCCACCCTGCGCCGCCGCCGGAGCATTCGCCGCCGGCTTGGCTGCTGCCGAACTTTGCCCCGAAGCCGTCCCCGAAGTCACAGCCGGCGCACTCCCCGCAGGCTTGCGAACCGGCGCACCCGCCGCAGCTTTCACCACCGATGCCCTCACCAGCAGCTCCACCTTGTCATTCGCAGGCAACAGATAGTAGCGCTCCGTATCGCGCCCCGGCGCAAGATGCAGAAACACGTCATCCCGCAACACCGCTCTCGCGACTACGTTGTCATCTTTATGCTGCCGGCCAATCTGCGCAAAAGACTCGTAGGTCTGCTGGTCAATCACGGCATGCTGCTCTAGCCAGCCAATCTCATTCTTCTCCGTCTTGACCTTCAGGAAGCGCCGCCCATGCTCCAGCACCTCCAGCTTCTGCCCGTTTTTTACCTCGCCCACGCGATTTGACACCGCCGCCACGCGGTCATGCAGGTACTGCTGCTGCGCCACCACATAAACCGTCTCATGGTTGTCCGTGTGCAGGCGGTTGCATCCCGCCAGCAGCAAGCCCGGCAAAATCGCAGCAGCAGAAAACGAAAGTTTCATTCGGGAGATCAGAGATTCAAGTGACATGGGGAATGTCATGAGCACAGCGTTCCCGTTGAGAATATCAGGGAACAGCTCAGAACAATCAACGATATAGCGCTCCGGCGCGCGCGGAGAACCTATGTAGCACCTGCGTCAATTTCGGGAATTCTGCAAACGCATCCCTCAGTTTTCTTTCCTGATCCCTGATCCCTGTTCCCTGTTCCCTGCAATCAACGACACCGCCGCACACACGATCAAAATCCCCGCAATCACGCCCAGCGAGACTGTAATCGGAATCTCAACCCAGTGCGCCGCCAGCATCTTAAAAGCCACAAACGCCAGCAGCACGCCCAGCCCATAGTGAAGGTAGCGCAGCCTGTCCAGCAGTCCGGACAATACAAAGTACAACGACCGCAGCCCGAGAATCGCCGCAATGTTTGACGTGTACACGATAAAAGGATTTCGCGAAATCGCCAGCACCGCGGGAATCGAGTCCACCGCAAACAGCAGATCGGTAAATTCCACCGCCAGAATCACCGGCAACAGGGACCCTTTCGCAGGCTGCAGCTTGCGAATCCACTCCGGAATCACCTCCTTGGCCGAGCCCCCGCGCAGCAGCTTCCACGCCGCATACAACAACAGCAGGCCAAAGCCCCACGTGATCCACTCAAAATGCTGCAGCAGCGTCACGCCCACGACAATAAACCCGGCGCGCAGCACAATCGCTCCTCCCACGCCCCATGCCAGCGCACGATGCTGCCGCCCTTTATCGATGCCGAACCCGCGAAACAGCACCAGGAAAACAAAAAGATTATCGATACTCAGCGAAGTCTCAATCGAGTACCCTGCAAGCCACTGCAGCCCCAGCGCGTGTCCATCCTCCCGCGCGATCCAGGCCGCGAAGCATCCCGAAGCAACAAAAAGCGCCAGGGTCCACGCCAGCGCAATCCTCTGATTAGCCTTGTCGCTGCGGTATGCGCCGGTCAGCAGCGAGTCTACAACTACCAGCACAATTACCGCTGCGTGAAAGCCCACCCACCACGTCCATGAAGCTCCGCCGATCATACGCACGATGCTACAGGACAGTAGGCGCAACGGTCAGAATTCCAGCTTCAGCGCGAACTGCATCTCCCGCGGCGTGCCCGATCCAACCGGCGTAATCGGCGATACGTTCAGGTTCACAGTCGTAATAATGCTGCCAAAGCCCATCGTATTCGCCGGATTGAAAGTAGCCTGCGGCTCGCCAAGCTGCGGATGATTGAAGATGTTGTAGAACTCCGAGCGGAACTCCAGCCGCGCGCGTTCTCCCAGCGGAAACGACTTGCCGGTGCCAAGATCGATCTGCCACGTGCCCGGCCCGCGAATCAGGTTGCGCGGCGCAGTGCCGAATTCCCCAGCCGGAGTCGCGAACGCAGCCGGATTGATCCACCCCGCCACGTTCCTGCCTCCCGGCGGCGTAAGAGAAACACCCGGAATCAAATCGGGACGTTGCGTGCCATTAGCTCCATCCGGCGCAGTATAGCTCGAAGGCATCACCACATTTACCGGAAAACCAGTGCGAGCCAGCGCCGTCGTTGTCAGCTCCCAGTTACCCACAATGCTGTTTACAATCCCGCTCTGGTTCAGCATTGGCTTGCCCGCACCAAAAGGAAGCTGATACACCGCGTTGCCGTTGAACACATTGCGTGAATCCCAGTTGCCGCTCGTGCGATCGCAAGCCAGACATAGCGGATTCTGCGGGTCCTGGTTGTCGCCGTCGCCGCTTCCATTCGATCCGTTATCGATCTCGTGCGACCACATGTAATTGCCCGTCACCAGCAGGCCGCTTGAAAACGCGCGCCGCAGCGCCCCCGACAAGCCGCTGTAAGAGCTCATGCCGATTGAGCCGCGCCAGCCGATCGCCGGAGCAAAGGCCGGATACTGCACCAATCCCGTCGCCGGATCGATCAGGTTCACCACGTTCGTATCCAGCAGATGCACGCCATGACTTCCCAGGTAGGAAAGCGTGCCGACGAATTTCGCTGGCAGCTCCTGCTGCGCCGACAAGCTCCACTGCTCGGTATACGAGTCCTTGCGATTCCGCTGTTCGGCATTCGGTGAGATGGTTCCCGCACCAAATGTGACCGGATAGGAAAGCAGATGGCTCGCGCTGCTTGTCTCCGAATAGGAGGGAACCTCGTTTTTGGCCGGCAAATTCTGATCGTCCAGTTGTCCGTCCTCGTGGTACATGCCGAATCCGCCGCGGATCACGGTCCCGCCGTCCTTCCGAGGCGCCCACACAAAGGCCACGCGCGGATCGACATCGCCGTAATTCTGGTTGCCGAAGCTTGCGCCCACGCCGCAGAATCCCTGCGGGCCGCAGGTATCGAAATCGAAGGGATTGGCCTTTCCATGCGCCTCGTCGAAGAGATCGAAGATGGTGTAGCGCAGGCCCAGGTTGAGCGTGAGATTCGGCTTCCACTTGAACTCATCCTGCGCATAGAAGAAGTAATCGTTCTTGCGCAATCCGTTCACCGGCAGGGAGCCTGTCAGGCTGGCCTTTTTCACGTTGTTCGCCGCCAGGTCCTCAACGGTATTAAACGTAATCGTCCCGTGCTCACCGTATTCCTGGTTCACCTGAATGTAGCGGAACTCCATTCCGGCCTTGAGAGTATGCCGGTCATGCGTCCAGGTCAGGTTGTCGATTGCGGAATACGAGTTGCCCACATAGACGCTGGTGTAGTCGTAATTCTGCGTGATCACTCCCGGAGAAGAAGGCGTTGAAACCGCAATCTGATAGGCAATCCCGGAGTTGCTGTAGTTGTACTGGTTGTCGGAGGAGCGATTGAATCCCGCCTTGGCCTCATTTACAAAGTGCGGATTGAAAATATGCAGCAGCTCCAGCATGCCGTTCACCGGCGCGGAAACCTTCTGCGTCAAATCCGTCGCAGAGGCTGAAAGCGGCTGCGTATCCACTGACCGGTCGTAATTAAAGCGCATAAAGCCCGTCGTCTTCGATGTAAAGTGCTGGTCCAGCCGCAGCATGAACGAGCTCTCATTCACCACCTGCGTGCATGCGCATGTCAGCAGGTCGATGTCCGGGTCGCCGGTCGGTGTCAGAATTGTGCTTGGACCGGTGCCCGGATATCCGTGCATGATGTTGTACACCGGCGAAGCCAATGGAACCGACGCGATGAGCGCCTGGCTCGGCACGTCGCCACTCACCGGGTAGCCCCAGTTCTGCCGGTAAGCTTCGGCCGCGAGGAAGAAAAACGTCTTGTCGCGTAGGATCGGGCCGCCCACGGATCCGCCAAACTGATTCAGGCGAAGCGGCTGCTGTGTCTCACCGTTCGAGGCCCACAGAGGCAGCGGCGCGTCAAAAGCGTCATTGCGCAGGTACTCGAAGAACCGTCCATGCAGCGCGTTGGTGCCGCTCGGCGAAGTCACATCCAGTTGCGCGCCTCCCGTAGCGCCCACCTCGGCGGTCGACATCAGCGAATCCACCCGGAACTCCGAGATCGCATCCAGCGGAATTGCGAGCCTCACCCATTGGCGCTGCGTCTGATTCACAATGTTGGTGGCGTCCACTCCGTCGTAGGTAAAGTTGCTGTCGTCCAGACCCCGCCCGGCAAAGCGAATCGTCCGCTGATTGCTGCCGCCCGTGTCAATGGCGCCGGGAATGAACGCCGTCAGCGCCGCCCAGTTGCGGCCATTCAGCGGCAGTTCGTTGGCCTGCGTTTTCTCAATCAGGCCTGTCACCGCGCCGGTACTGCGGTCCATCAAAGCCGAGCTGGAGGGAACTTCCACGCGCTGATCGCCGCCCGACACCGGCAGCGTCGCGTTCAGCGTGCGCGTCCTTCCAATCACTTCTTCAACATCCACAAAGGTGATGCTCTTGAATCCCGCATGTGCAAACGCAATCGTGTAAACGCCCACCGGCAGCTCAGGAATGCTATAGCTCCCATCGGAACGCGATTCCGTTTCGCGGCGCAGACCGGTCGCATTCTGAATCGCCGTAATGCGCGTCTGCGGCAGCACCCGGCCGGCGGGATCGCTCACAACGCCATTCAATCCGCTGCGGTCCACCTGGGCAAAGCTGACGGAAGATGCCAGCAAAAGAAGAAATGTAATAGAAGCCATGCGATGCTGAAAAATAGCGGAAAACATGGCGATTACTCTATCGTCTGAGCCGCATTCGGGTGTCAGAGCAATGTTAAGAATTGGCGGATCGTCCCGGCAACCGGTATACCAGCTATGGCGACCACAACAATCCGGAGAGACCCGGCGCCTTCAGGCACGGCTTTGCTCTATGGATGCGCCGCGCTCAAGTCCGAGCGCCCCGCTGCATTCAGCTCGCGATAGAGCTTCAAATCCGCTCCGGTCAGCATCTTCACAATGTAGAGAATCTGCCCATAATGCAGACCGAAGTGCTCAACTACCTGGTAAACAGCATCGAGCCCCGTCACGTGATACCCCTGAATCTCCATCGGAGCAACAAGCTCGTCCGCGGTAAGCCTCTTCAGCACATTCGAAGCCTCATCCAGCGTCGCGCCAAGCCTCTCCAGAAGCTCCGCCGCGGAAATCCCCTCGCGCTCGCTAAACTCCAGCGGACGGTCACGCTCATCCTTGTGACCGTTGAATGAACTCACCAGCCACTGCCGCACATTGCCATTCAGATGCAGCACAAGATTCCCGATGCTATTCGACGCCTCGTTCGGACGCCACCACAGTTGCTTATCGGTAAGCGGCTCCACAGCGCCGCGCAGCCGCGGCCAGTACTGCTCCAGCAGTTTTTTGTGCGAGTATCTCAGGAACAATGTCGCAACATCCTGCGCCATCCCACGCCCCCGTCAACGCTGGTTAATCAACCGAATCAGCTCAAGAAACACATCGCCATCAATCGTCAGGCTCTTCGTGCTGATCTTGTCCATCGTGTCCTGCGCCGTGTGATGGTAGGCGTTATTCGGCCCATAATCCAGATCGATCACATCCACGCTCGGCACCCCGCGATGCACAAACGGCAGGTGATCGTCCTCGACCGGTTCTTCGGTCTGGAAGAAATACTTGTCGTAGCCGAACTTGTGCGCCGACTGCTTCACCAGGTCACTCAGCCACGGCGTTGAATTCGTCTCGTGCTGAATGTCCAGATCCTTGTCGCCAATCATGTCTGCCAGCACAAACGCCTTGATCTTCGGCAGCGTGCCGTCGCGGCCCCACTTCGCCGCCAGGTGCCTGCTTCCGTATGTTGAGTCCGATTGCGACCAGCTCTGGAACGCCTCTTCGCCGTCAAAAAATACCAGCCAGATGGAATAGCCGTCATTCGGCTTGCCGCGCAGCGTGTCGGCAATCGCCATCAGCAGCCCCGTCGTCGAGCCGCCATCGTTCGCGCCTACAAAATTGATATTGCGCAGCGGATAATTCGTCTCATAGTGCGTTCCCAGCACAATGATCCCCGGCTTCTTGCCCGGAAACTTCACAATGAAATTCCGCAGCGCCACCGGCCCAATCGGCGTGTCCGCGGTAAACGTGTCCTCTTCCACCTGATCGTGCTGAAAATGCTCGCGCAGATACGCTTCAGCCTTTGTGTGGCCCGCGCTCGTAGGCCAGCGCGGCCCAATCGCCACAAACTCCCGCGTGTATTGCATCGCGCGCTCGCCGTTAAAGTGGCCCTGCGCCGCCAGTGAAAGCGCGCTCGCGCATCCCGCAAACACAACAACAGCAAACCGCCGCAGAAACGCCTTCATGAGACCTGCCTTATGCGGCCTGCGCCGCTTCCTTCTTGCGCCGCCGTTCCGGATGCACCCACCACGCCACGCCAATACCCAGCAGATACAGCAACAGCATCGGCACCGCATACGCGCACATCGTCCACGGATCGGGCGTCGGCGTAATAATTGCCGCCACGATGAAAATAACCAGAATCGCGTAACGAATGTTCTTCCACAGGAACCGCGGGCTCACAATCCCGAACAGTGCCAGAAAGAAAATCAGGATGGGCAGCTCAAAGCTGATCCCAAGTCCAAGAATGATCGACATAAAGAAGCCAGTGTAATCCTCAATCGTGATCATCGGATTGAACGGCTTGCCGAACCCAAAGATCAAAATCTTCAGCGCACTCGGAAACACGAAAAAATATCCAAACGAAGCGCCCGTAAAAAACAGCCCGATCGTGGCCGCCATAAACGGAATCACAAACCGCCGCTCTTTTTGATACAGCCCCGGCGAAATAAACAGCCACACCTGGTAAAGAATGAACGGCGCCGCCAGAATCGCTCCACCAATCAGCGCCACCTGCATCGACAGGTTCATGCCATCCATCGGATGTGTCATGTTCAGCTTCAAATTCAGCTTGTTGATCGGCGCCTGCACCAGCCCGTACAGCCGGTCGTGAAAATAAAACGCAACAAAGAATCCAACCGCAAGATACAACGCGGCATGAACAATTCTCTTGCGCAGCTCCTCCAGGTGCTCCATCAGGCTCATGCCCGGGAGTTCCGCGCGTTCGGTCATCGAGGCCCGAACCTTGCCGATTGCATCTCCCGCGTCAACCATGCTGGCTCACAGTCTCCGAAGATGTAGTTGCTGCCGGGGATGTCGTTAAGGATTGCGCAGCATCTTCAGCGCCGATGTTCGCCTCAATCACAGGCTCCGTCACGTCTGCCCTTGAAGCCGGTCTCTCCGCCGCAACTGTCTCGCCGGTCGAAGGCGGGTGAACCGCCAAGCCGGATTGAGTCTCCGCAGCCGGCTCTGAAACAGGCCCCGAAACATGCGCGGACATGCGCGGCGGCATCACCTCTGGCATCTTTTCCACCGTCGGGTCTTCTAACGGCGCGGCCAAAGCCGGAACCGATACCGGCTGTGCCGTCAGCGTCAGCTGCCGCTCAGCCTCTTCCTTCTTCTTCCGGTCGGCGTCTTCGGCCATCCGCATCTCTTCTTCCATCTGGAACTTGAAGTCGTTGGAAGCCTTGCGGAACTCATACATCAGCTTGCCGATCTGCCGCCCAATCTGCGGAAGCTTGCGCGGCCCAAAGACCACCAGCGCCAGAACCATCAGAATGAGGGAGTCCGCCATGCCAACGCTGGCTTGTTCAATTGGTAGGGGCGTTCCCATGAACCTCCATGATAATCGCCCGGCTTAACCCTTGTCCCTTTTCCCTTGTCCCTGCAGGTTGCCCTACCAGTTAAATCCACCCTTCGGCGGCGGCCACGCACCCAGCAGCTGCCTCAGCAGCACAATGCGCCCAAAGTGATACCCGTTGTGCGCTGCCAGACTTTCCAGTTGCTCCCGCACCGTCATCACTCGCACCGGCTCTCCGGGCCGTGACGTGCACCGCACCGGCACATTCAGCCGCACTTCATCCTTAGCCGCCTCTGCAGCACGCGTTGCGCTTGCCAGGAACCGCTCGCACAACTGCCCCCAATATTCCTTCTCCGCATCCTGCACCGTCGGAAACGCATCCCGCGGACTCGCCGGATATAGCCTCTCCACGCCTGAAATCCACTCCAGCGTAATCTGCTGCCAGAAGGCGATATGCCACAGCTCCTCATAAATCGAGTGCGGCGCACCGACCGGCACCTTGTGCGCCAACTCCTCCGTCAACCCTTCCAGAATGTGGGAAGGCGGCGTATACGCGCTGTCACCCACAAGCGCCTGTTCCAGTTCGCTCACAACTTCCTCCTAATCTTTCCTAAAATAATGCTCTGCCATCGTTTTCTATTTCCGCAACAAATTGAATCACCCGCATGTTTGTTAAAATCGAATCATGTAAAGGGCTGCAACATCCCCGTGGGCGGAAAAGTAGCGCGCTCACTGCGGCCGGTAAGGCTTTCAACATCCCCGTTCGCCGGACCAGCACTTCGGGCCGGCAGAGCTGAAGGCGGAACACAGTGACTCTGGTTCTTGACGATCTTGCTCAGGCTGCAGACGCCTGCAGTCTCGAAAGTTATTTAGCACTCCCCGACCACTCCATGGACGACCGCATAGCCGCGGCGCGCCGGAAGCTCGGTTCCTCCACCATCATCCTCGGCCATCACTATCAGCGCGATGAAGTCATCCGCTTTGCCGACTTCACCGGCGACAGCTACAAGCTCTCGAAGATCGCCGCCGAAACCGACGCAAAGTACCTAATCTTCTGCGGCGTCCACTTCATGGCTGAAAGCGCCGACATCCTGGCTCGCGATAGGGGCCAAGACTCGCAGCAGGTCATCCTGCCCGACCTCAACGCCGGCTGCTCCATGGCCGACATGGCCGAAATCTCGCAGGTGGAAGCCTGCTGGGAGGCGCTGGAACGCGCAAACCTTGTCGCCGATATTATCCCCATCACCTACATGAACTCCTCAGCCGCCATCAAAGCCTTCTGCGGAGAAAACGGCGGCCTGGTCTGCACCTCCTCCAACGCCCGCCAGGCCTTCGAATGGGCTTTCAAGCGCGGCAAGCAAATCCTGTTCCTGCCCGACCAGCACCTTGGCCGCAACACCGGCTTCGCCATGGGCATTCCACTCAGCGAAATGAAAGTCTGGGACCCTTGGGCTATCCAGATCCCGGTAAATCAGGGCGGCCTCTCATCGCAGGACCTCGCAAACGCAAAAATTCTCCTCTGGAAAGGCCACTGCTCCGTCCATCAGCGCTTCCTGCCCAGCCACGTCGATGCAGTCCGCGCCAAATACCCCGGCATCCAGGTCATCGTCCACCCGGAGTGCCGCTGGGAGGTCTGCCAGAAGGCTGACGCCCTCGGCTCCACGGAACGCCTCATCCAGCTCGTAGAAGACGCCCCCGCCGGAACCATGTTTGCCATCGGAACGGAGATTCATCTCATCAATCGCCTGGCCAAGCGTTTCGCCCCACAGGGCAAAAAAATCATCACCCTCGACGACACCGGCTGCCTCTGCACCACCATGTACCGCATCAGCCCGCAGCACCTGGCCTGGGCGCTCGAAAACCTCGTCGAAGGCCGCGTCGTCAACCGCATCCAGGTCCGCAAAAGCGTCAAGCACTGGGCCCGCGTCGCCCTGGACCGCATGCTGGAGATCAATCCGTCCAAATAAAATAGCCGTCGAAGTATAGGGAGTTTAGAAAAGTTACAAAATTTCCATAACTTTGCTAAACTCCCTATACATGGATCCGATTCGCAATCCGTACGCTCCCGGAGCCGGTAGCCGCCCGCCGGAATTGGCGGGAAGAGATAACATTCGCCAGGATGTCTCGGTGAGGCTTAGTCGGCTGCGAGCCGGAAAACCCGCCAAAAGCGTTCTGCTTGTGGGTCTTCGGGGCGTCGGCAAGACCGTGCTTCTCGACCAGATGCGCCGTGACGCAGAAGCAAACGGAATACATACCGTCCGCATTGAAGCTCCGGAAGACCGCTCGTTGCCTGCTATGCTCGCGCCTGCACTTCGCCTTGCCTTGCTGAATCTCAGCAAAACTGAGTCGGCACGGGATTTTGCCGTCCGCGGGCTTCGAGCCCTGGCTGGCTTCGCCGGTAAGCTCAAACTCAAATACCACGACATTGAAGTAGGCCTGGACTACGACCCCGAGCCGGGACTCGCGGATAACGGCGACCTGGAAGTTGACCTCACTACGCTCCTCCAGCAGGTTGGCCAGGCGGCACAGGCGGCCAGCACCGCAGTGATCCTCTTCATCGATGAATTGCAATATGTTGCCGAGCCGCAAATGGCGGCACTGATCTCGGCACTTCACCGCTGTTCCCAGGATCAGCTTCCAGTCACAATCGTCGGAGCCGGTCTTCCGCAGCTTCGCGGACGCATGGGCAAAGCAAAATCCTATGCAGAACGACTCTTCGATTTTCCTGAAATTGGTCCATTGGCGCCGCCCGATGCCACGGAAGCCCTCGTCAAACCGGCACAAGAGGAAGGAGCAGCATTTCAAGAGGATGCGGTCAACCTGATCATCGAAAAAACTCAGGGATATCCTTACTTTCTCCAAGAGTGGGGCAAGCGAGCCTGGGACACGGCCGTCAAAAGTCCCATTACCCGGCAGAATGTTCTCGATGCGTCGAATGAAGCCATAGCAGCGCTCGACGAAAGCTTTTTCCGGGTGCGCTTTGACCGCCTCACCCCAACCGAAAAACAGTATCTGAGAGTAATGGCAGATCTCGGTGCCGGATCGCATAGGTCCGGAGATATTGCCGAAAAGCTGCGAAGAAGCGTTCAGTCTCTTGGCCCACTCAGGGCCAGCCTGATCGCCAAAGGAATGATCTGGAGCCCCACCCACGGAGACACCGCTTTCACAGTGCCTCTCTTCGATGAGTTTATGAAGCGAATTATGCCGGGAGATGAATGGAAAGATTAAGCATCCTCCACGCAACAGCTTTCCCCGAAAATTGCTGCGTCCGTCGTATCCTAGTCATAGAGATTTGCAGATGAAGACCTTTACCTTCGATGAAGCCCAATCCCTGCTCCCCGTCCTCGACTCGCTCCTCAAGCGCGCCATTGAGGGTAAGCAGTCCGCCGAGCTGGCTGAGAACCGCCTGCAGGAGCTGATCCGCCGCATCTACATCTCCGGCGGCATGAAGGTAGACGTTGCCGCCGTCGCCCGCGACCGCTTCGAGATGGAAGAGCACCTCAAGCAGGTCAAGGAGACCGTTGCGGAAATCGATGCCATCGGCGTTCAGGTCAAGGACCTCGACACCGGCCTCCTCGACTTCCCTTTTCGCCTGGATGACGAGGTGGTTCTGCTCTGCTGGCGCATGGGTGAGCCGGCCATCGAGCACTGGCACACCGTCGAATCCGGCTTCCAGGGCCGCCAGCCCGTTGATGACCGCTTCCGCCGCCGGTCTGGATCGGGCTTTAGCTCCGGCCCATCCACGCGCCCCAACTAGCCCATGTACATTCCGGAAAGCGAAGTCCGCTCGCTTCTCACCTACGACGCGCTGATCCCCGCCATGCGCGAAGCCTTGATCGATTACTCCACCGGCAAAGACGAAAAAAGCAAAGTCGATCAGCCTCCGCGCTCTATCCTCCGCCCCAGTGACAGAGACTGGTTCGCCGTCATGCCCGTCATCCACGGTGACGTCATGGGCGTAAAATCCGTCACCTTCTTCCCCGGCAACGCCGGGCCGGAATCAGGTTCGGGCCTCCACACCCACATGGCCGTCATCACGCTCTTCAGCCGCGCCACCGGCGAGCCGCTTGCCGTTATGGATGGCCGCCTGATCACCGCCATGCGCACCGCCGCTGTCTCCGCGGTCGCCCTCGATGCCCTCGCCTCAACCGAAGTGCGCAGCCTCGGCATCCTCGGCGCGGGCGTGCAGGCGCGCTCGCACCTCGAAACGCTGCGCACCGTCCGTCCCTCGCTGACCGACATCCGCATCTGGTCCCGCACCCCGGCCAAAGCCGAACAGCTCGCAACCGAAGCCGGAGCAAGAGCCACAACCATCGAGGAAGCCGCGGCCTCAGACGTTGTCCTCACCGTAACCGCCTCACCCACGCCGGTCCTCGAAGGCCGCTGGCTCTCGCCCAGTGCCGTCATCCTCGCCGTCGGAGCTGTAGGCGCGCATCTGCGCGAGCTCGACGATGAAGCTGCCCGCTCAAGCTGGATCGTCGCCGAATCGCGCCAGAGCGTCGAGCGCGAATCAGGCGACATTCTTCTCTCCGGCGCTCGCGTCCAGGCTGAAATCGGTGAGATTCTCGCAAACCCCGCATATCCCGTCCCGCGCGGCAGCCGCATCCTCTTCAAATCCGTCGGCATGGCCATTGAGGACCTTGTCGCAGCCCGTCTCGTCTGGCAGGCCCGCTCAGCCAGCCAAATGTGAACGAACCAGGCATCTTTCTCGTCAAACAGAGTAGGAAATCTTACGCCAGTCTTGGCGCTATACATCGGGGAGCAATCATGAGGACAGCCACATGGGTTCGCGGGATTATTGTAACCGCGGTAGCGTTTGCAATAGCCGCAATCTCCGGCTGCGCCGGATTCTTTGACCCGCTGCCCAACTCTGGCGGGGGGGGTGGTACCGGTCCCGCAAGCGGTGTCTTTTACGTCCTTAACCAGACAACCAACCAGCTCGCCGGTTTTTCCTTCGCAGCCGGAGCCTCATCTCCCACAGCCGTATCGGGCAGCCCATACACGGTTACGGGTCCACTGGCTATGGCCATCTCCCCCAGCGGGGATTTCTTATACGTCAGTACTATCTCCGGCATCACTTACTACACCGTCAATTCTGTCGGCTCGCTGACCGCCAGCGGCGTAGCCCTCAGCACCGACGCTGCCACCGCCATGCAAGTGGATCCCACCGGAACTTGGCTCGTCGAGTCCACTGGAGCCGGCATTCTGGCGGCTTATCTTCTGAACTCCACCACTGGCGCCTTCGTCGGTAGCGCAGCAACCGTCCAGCTCCCCTCCAACATCCTCAAGGGAATTGCCATCTCGCCGGGTGGTTCCAGCTCTCCCTATGTGTTCGTCGCCATGGGTACTGGGGGAACGGAGGTTGTACCCTTCAGTGCCGGCAGCACCAGTCCCTTCGGTACACCGGGTAGACTCAGCGTGAAGAACTCGCTCGGAGCCGACAACACCGTAGCTGTAGATCCGCAGAACCGCCTGCTCTATGTGGGAGAAACAGCGGCCGCAAGCGGAGCGCAGTCCGGAGGCCTGCGCGTCCTCACCATTAGCAATACCGGAGTTACAGAGATCACGACCGGCGCCACGGACGCCGCAGGTAACGCCTACCCCTATTCCACGGGCGGATCAGGTCCTTCCTCCATCCTGGCCACCGCCAACAATGTTTATGTTGGCAACAGCGCCGTCAGCGGCAGTTCAGCCGGCAGCATTACCGGATTTTCTCTTGTTTCCTCCGGCACCAGTTACACAATGACTACCGTCAACTCGGTTTCCACGGGCCCGCTGACCTACGACATAGCGGAAGACAGCACAGACACATACATTCTGGCCGTGAACTTCGGCGGCAGCCCGGACCTGAGCACATTCACCTTTAACGCGACAACCGCGGGTCAACTCGATGCCGGACCCACTGCGGCCACGGGCATAGACCCCGTCGGCGCCATAGCTATCGTCGCTGCGCCTTAAGCCACAAACGTGACGCTCTTATCGCGACCGTAGACCGAGTGCTTCTGGAAGCGCTCGTCATCCCGCCGGGGATAATCCGTGCGAAAGTGCGCGCCCCGGCTCTCCGTCCGCGCCAGCGCCGAGCTCAGAATCGCCTCCGCAACCGCGCACAGCGACTGCGCCTCCACAAGCTGGCGCGTGGGCGAAGCCTGCCGCGCAATCTCATCCAGAGCCCCTGCGCAGCGCCCCTGCCGCGCAAGCCCTTCGCGCAGACCGGATTCTTCGCGCAACAGCCCCGCGCCCATATCCATGTTTTGCCGCATCGTCTGCCTCAGCCCCTGAACAATCTCCTCAACGCGGCCCTCCGGCACAGACTCCACCGGAACAGACTCGGCATCCGGAACCTCCGCAAACGGCAGCGCATCGGCAAGCATGGCCTGCGCGGCCCGCGCGCCAAAAACCAGTCCTTCCAGCAGCGAGTTCGAAGCAAGCCGGTTGGCGCCATGCAGACCTGTACATGCCGCCTCACCCGCCGCATACAGCCCGCGCACCTGCGTATGACCGTCGAGATCGGTTCTCACGCCGCCCATCAAATAGTGCGCCGCCGGACGCACCGGAATCCGGTCCCGACACAGGTCCAGCCCATGCCGCGCCAGAAACGCGCTGATGCCCGGAAAGCGCTTGTGCAAATCCATTCCAGTCACATGCCGCATATCGAGATACACCTGCCGCATGTCGCCGCCCATCTCGCTCCCGGTGTCGCTCATTCCCTCGCGCCATACGGCTCTCGCCACCACGTCCCGCGGCGCAAGCTCCAGCCGCGCATCGTAGCGCTCCATAAAACGCTCCCCGCGACCATTTACCAGCCATGCGCCCTCGCCGCGCAGCGCCTCAGAGAGCAGAAACGCCGGCACACCCGGCAGCGCCAGCGCCGTGGGATGAAATTGGTAAAACTCCATATCCGATAGCTCGGCTCCAGCCTGCAAGGCAAGCGCCAGTCCGTCGCCCGTCGCCACAGCCGGATTGGTCGTATGCGAATACATCTGTCCCGCGCCGCCCGCAGCCACCAGCACCGCCCGTGCCGAGACACGCGAGAGCGCGCCATCGCGATCCAGCAGATCCGCAGCCACTACGCGCCCATCGGCAACCACAAGGCTCTTCACCGTAGTCCACTCGGCAAAGCGAATGTTTTCGTGATTTCGCGCCGATTCCGTCAGCGCGCGGCCAATCTCAGCCCCCGTCGCATCGCCATTCGCATGAAGAATGCGCGGCCTCGAATGCGCCGCCTCCCGCGTGCGCAGCAATTCGCTGCCATCGTGGTCAAACTGCGCGCCCCATTCCATCAGCTCTGCCACGCGCAGCGGCCCCTCGCGCACCAGCGTCTCGGCGGCAGCGCGGTTCACCAGCCCGTCACCCGCGGCAATCGTGTCTTCCAGGTGCAGCGCAACATCCGCATCGCCTTCCATCGCCACAGCAATGCCGCCCTGCGCATAGTGCGTATTCGACTCGCGTACCGCTTCCTTCGTGACAACAAGAACCGAACCATGCGCAGCCAGCTCGACTGCAGCACGCAGCCCGGCCACGCCCGCGCCGATAACCAGAAACTCAAATTGTGTAAAAGGGCTCACCTATCAGGCTAGCAGGTAGCGGCGCAGTGTGAATCCATCGTTCCAACTGGCCCAAGCTGCAGCTCTTGGTGTTATGAAACCAAAGAGCTGGGATTACCAACGACAACTTAGGCAATTTTCCGCCGTTTGCTCGTCTCTTCTCATCGTATAAATGTTGCGAGCAAGCCTTCCACAGGCACGCCGCGCTTGGGACTACCTGCGGTTGAAGTTAATCTACCCCCCGCAGCAGTTCGCAGAGCATTCATGGTTTCCCAGTAGGCCTCCAGTGTGCGCCGGCCGCGATCCGTAAGTTTCGCAGTCGTCAAGGTCCGCTTGTGTTCTATCTTCTTTTCAATCTCGATAACATTGGCATCCTCAAGACGAGTGAGCTGCACTGACAGATTGCCTCGTGAGAGTTTCGTGGCGCGCTCCAGGAAGAGGAAGTCCGCCTCTTCGCACGAGGAGAGAACTGTGAGGATCGCAAGCCGTGCTGGTTCGTGGACAACGCGATCAATCTCCGGCATCTGAAAGTTGTCGTCTTTATTCATGGCTCCCCTCCGTGAAATCGCTACTGAGAAGGTGGTTCAGTAGCCAATGGTCATAGAGGTCGAGTAGTAGAAGGAAGCCGAACAGCAAAGCCATCCAGGTCCACAAATCGATCCGAGCGAAACGATATTCGAGATAGATCCCGATCATGGCAATCATTGCGGTAGCTGCGAGGATGCGGCGCAGAAGAATTGACCAGTTGCTGGTTACGGCATAAAGACTTCTCGGGAAGACCTGGTATGCCGCGAGCAGCGCGGCGAACAATCCGGGCTGGGCGTGGTGGCCAAGAAACAAATCGGGCACGAACGTCAATGCCCA